>CAMUPC010000072.1 GCA_947090545.1 uncultured Eubacterium sp.
TCTTAACCTTCTGGAACGGACGCAGCCAGGGCGTGCCAATCCCCTCTCCCAGCGTTCTCCCTCTCCCGGCGTCCTCCTCAAAGAAAACATACCCTCATCAAAAAAAATTAAAAAAAGGAGAATCACAATGAAACACGAAAACTGCATCTTTTGCAAAATCATCTCAGGAGAAATCCCATCCCGAACAATTTACGAGGACAATGACTTCAAAGTAATCCTCGATGCAAACCCAGCAGCAAAAGGACACGCTCTGATCCTTCCAAAAGAGCATTGCGCCAATCTCTACGAAATCAGCGAGGAGCTGCTCGCAAAAGCCGCAAAGCTTGCGAAAAAGCTTGCGTCCCATATGACAGACGTATTGGGCTGCGATGGCTTGAACCTGTTGCAGAACAACGGAGAAGTAGCCGGGCAGACAGTATTTCATTTCCATATGCATCTGATCCCGCGCTATGAAGGAATGAAAAATAAAGACCTGTTAAATTGGACACATGAACAATTTACCGATCAGGAACAAGACGAAGTCTGCCAGAAATTAAAATTGGGATAACAGGCGGGATGCTTTTAAAGACGCCTGTAAATCCGGCGGATCGCTGTCTGCCGTTGATTTACAGGCGGTAAAATCATGATTTTGCGGTTTCTTTAATTAATGAAAGAATCTTTTCCACGGAGTTTATGGTGCTGCTTTGCCTCATAGCGGTGACATAACGCTCTCTGTTTTTATAAGTTTCGTGAATGATGTTCAAAAGTTTATCAGGAGTAATAATTTCTTCTTCAATCACAACGCTAAAACCTTGTTTTTCAAAGGACTGCGCGTTCAAAATCTGGTCGCCCCTGCTGGCGTTTGCGGATAATGGAATCAGGATATTTGGTTTGTGCAGTGCGAGCAGCTCGCAGATGGAATTTGCTCCGGCACGGGAGATCACAAGGTCTGCGAGAGCGAAGATATCGTTTAATTCTTTGCCGATATATTCAAATTGCTTGTAGCCAGCCGTTCGGTCAAGGGCTGCTTCGATATTTCCTTTTCCGCACATATGTATGACCTGGTAAGTTTTCAAGAGCTCCGGCAGCAGTCCGCGTATCGTATCGTTAATAAATTTGGAGCCGCTGCTTCCGCCCACAATGAAAAGAACCGGCTTTTCCTTCGTAAATCCACAAAGCCTGCGGGCATTTTCCTTGTTTCCTGATAATAGTTCGCTTCGGATCGGCGATCCGGTAAGGACAGCTTTGTCTTGCGGCAGGTATTTTAAAGTCTCTGGAAAATTGCAGCATACCTTTGCAGCGTTTGGGATAGCAAGCTTATTTGCCAGTCCGGGCGTTAAGTCAGACTCATGGATAATGGACGGTACATGGCAGAATTTTGCCGCAAGGATTACTGGGACGGATACAAATCCGCCTTTGGAAAATACAATATCCGGCTTTAATTTGCGCATCAGGCGGATGGATTGTCCGAATCCTTTGATAACCTTGAGCGGATCGGAAAAGTTTTTAATATCGAAGTACCTGCGCAGTTTGCCAGACGAAATGCCGTAGTAAGGAATTTTTTGTTCCTTTAGCAGTTGTTTTTCTATCCCGTGATAGGAACCAATATAAGAGATCTCAAATTCAGCTTCTTTAAGGGCTGGAAGCAGAGCGATATTTGGTGTTACGTGTCCGGCTGTGCCTCCGCCAGTTAAAATAATCTTTTTCATTTGAACTTCCTTCCTCCAAAATATATCTTTATTATTAACCGAAAGATGGGAAATGTCAAATCCTTATTTTCTAAGTATATGAAAATTTGAGAATAAAAAGACTTGTAAATACAAAATAAAAGAATAGAATATAAATAAGAATTGTAGTTAATAAGGTTAAGGTATGTAAATAAAGGAGAGGGGAATGGGTGTAAGATTATTTCGTTATTTGTTTGAAAATGCTGCAAATGCGATGATTATGTCGGGATGTATATGGGATAAGGGTGTGCAGGAACAACTTCGTTATGTATATACTTGTGAGACAAGCTATAATCCCGCGGAACAAATGGATCAAAGTGATGGCGGGCAAATGCTGTATCATGGCAGTCCCATTCATATTTTTGTCATGGGCAGTTTTTCGGTGGAGGATGCTGTAAGGCTGCTTGATGCAATCCGCCATGATACAGTAGAGACGGTCATTCTGCCTTATGTTGCGCCTGTTCAGCGTTTTCTGATGATACACAATATGATGGAACAGGGAATCAGGGACCAGGAAGTGTTAAAATTGATACAGGCGCCGTATTTGTATCTGAAAAATTCCCCGGTCAAAAAAATCTTTTTTCTGTATGGCAATGGCAAACCATACGAAAAAAACGAAGATGAGATGTATCCGGGCACTTATTTCCAGCCGCAGGATGAGGAAATTCTGGATATGATTGAGGAAATGGAAGGTTATTCGGTTCCGGTTATGAAGGCTGGGCATATCATTAATAACCGGATGCTGTTTTTGTTTGGCTATTTTGGCATTGATTTGTACAGGATCAGGCATTTTCTGTTTCATTATGCGAAAAATACAAGAATTGAAAAAATAGATGAAAGACAGATTAAAAAGATGCTGCTCGCCTATCGGAAGGCATTTGGCGACTGCGGGATGGAAACGCTGACGATGTTTTGCAGTCCGGTTGAGGTGATAGCGACACAGACGGATTGTGTGCTGAATACGATTGTGATTGATAAAGATGATTTTTGCCATGCAGATATCGAAGGGGACGACGGCAGGTGTTCCGTGAAATGTATGCTCTATAACGATTATGATGTGTGCCACTGTCATCGCACTTCCAAGGCAGAGCTGCGCGCAGGCGTGCTGCTTCTTGGGAATATCTGCCTGAGCAAGCATTTAAAGGAGCTGAAAGTGTATTATCGGACAGTATATGAGCAGATTCGTGCCATTACGATTCCAAATTGCGGGAATATTTTTAATTGGGACAGCAGCCTGCTTGATATGGACGCTGAGAAAAATGCTGTTTTTTGGATCTGCCCGTTTTGCGCGCAGCTTCAAAACCAGGTGCTGCGGGAAATCAAGGCAAGAAATGCCCGTAACCGGGTCATAGCCTTAAATGAGGAATACGGCTGCTGTTTTAATGGTTTTCTTACAGAAAAGGAAGAATAAGCACAAATATGGTGGAAACGAGTTATTTTACATACATCCTTCGACAGTATGTGCAGGACAAGTCTACTAAAATGAAGCATATCTCAAAAATATAGCAGAAAGGAAGTTAAAGCATGTTAGATGAGATATTGGCATTTGCAGTGTCACACGCGCAATGGATAACAGATTGCCTGATTTTTGCCTTAGTGCTGTTAGAGCTTGTGCATATCGGACAGACACGTCGGATCAACAAGCGGCTGCATAAGGCGGGGCAATGGCTGCAACGGTACTTAAGTGTAGTACTTCGCGAAGATACGTATGAAGAACCGGAACAGGAGGAAACAGGAGAGGCAAAAGAAGCAGCAGGAGATGATACCGACGACGAGGCACAGCTATCCGCAGCGAATATGCTGAAAAGCCGTCAGGAGGAAAATATGCGGACGGTACTGGCGCAGAAAAAGCAGAAAAGGAACGAAGAACTGCTGGATTCGGTACTCCAGGAAATTTTTGATTAGAATACGAAAGAAAACGGACAGGTACACCAGGTACATACGGCTGTGGAATCCAGCGCAGGATCTGTTTTAAAAGAGCTGGATTCTGAAACAGCCGATGATTTTTGCGGCAGGACGGGAGTTTTCTACGATTATTGTTAAAAAATGGCAGAATTGCTTGCAGATTTTTCTGAATTTTGTTAAAATAGGTAACAGTTATGATAGAAAAGCAGTTAAAGTGTAATACTGTGTACAACAATACAATAAGGAGAGGTTGAAATGAGCAAAATTACATTTGATTACTCAAAAGCGGCAGGATTTATCAGCGAAGAAGAAGTAGGCTACATGGCAAAATTGACCAACGACGCAAAGGAGCTTCTTGTATCAAAGACAGGTGCAGGCAATGACTTCCTTGGATGGATCGATCTTCCGGTAGACTATGATAAGGAAGAGTTCGGACGGATTCAGAAAGCGGCTGAGAAAATCCAGGCAGATTCTGATGTGCTTGTAGTAATCGGTATCGGCGGTTCTTATCTGGGAGCAAGAGCTGCGATTGAATTTTTAAGACATGGTTTTTATAACAATCTTCCAAAAGAAATGCGCAAAACGCCGGAGATCTATTATGTGGGCAACAGCATCAGCGGCTCTTATGTACAGGGCTTAATCGATGTAATCGGCGACAGGGACTTTTCTGTAAATGTCATTTCCAAATCTGGAACAACGACAGAGCCGGCAATTGCCTTCCGTATCTTTAAGGAAATGCTTGAGAAAAAATATGGCAAAGAAGAAGCGGCAAAGAGAATCTATGCAACAACTGACAAAGCACGGGGAGCGTTAAAGAGCCTGTCGAATGAAGAAGGTTATGAGACATTCGTAGTGCCGGATGACGTAGGCGGACGTTTTTCTGTATTAACCGCTGTAGGGCTGCTTCCGATCGCAGTAAGCGGCGCAGATATCCAGAAACTGATGGAAGGCGCGGCAGAAGGAAGAAAGCTTGCGCTTGAAAGCGGCTTTGAAGAAAATGCAGCTTTACAGTATGCGGCTGTGCGCAATATTCTGCACAGAAAAGGCAAAGCGGTGGAAGTATTGGCAAATTATGAGCCAAGCCTTCATTATGTATCGGAATGGTGGAAACAGTTGTACGGCGAGTCCGAAGGCAAAGACCAGAAAGGTATTTTCCCTGCTTCGGTAGACCTGACGACAGACCTGCATTCAATGGGACAGTTTATCCAGGACGGTTCCAGGATTATGTATGAAACTGTTTTAAATGTGGAGAAATCCCGGAACCTCGTAACGATTAAGGAAGAACCGGTAGATCTGGACGGGCTGAACTATCTTGCAGGAAAAGATATGGATTTTGTCAATAAGAGCGCGATGAATGGAACCATTCTGGCACATACCGACGGCAGCGTACCGAACCTGATGGTACGCATCCCAGAGCAGAATGAGTTTTATTTGGGTGAATTAATCTATTTCTTTGAGTTTGCCTGCGGCGTCAGCGGATATTTGCTGGGCGTAAATCCATTTAACCAGCCGGGCGTAGAGAGCTACAAGAAAAATATGTTTGCACTTTTAGGCAAACCAGGCTATGAGGCAGAAAAAGAAGCGTTGTTAAAGAGATTATAAGAGATTGTAAAAAAATAAGAAATTCTAAAAATAAGAGATTCTAAAAATAAAAGATTTTACAAAAAAGGATTGGCAAAGCACTGTCAATCCTTTTTGCTGTTTTTGTTACAGGATCGTAAAATATTTAATCAAAAAATTTTTCTCAAAATCTGCCTGTTTTATCAGGGTTTCGGTAATTTCAAAAAAAGAATTTGAAAAAAATCTCAAAAAAAATTTGACAAATCGATTACAAAGTGCTAGAATGCAATCGTAACAAAGTTGTAACAAATGTAATAAAAAATGAATAAAATAGCACAAAAACGTAATTAACAAATAAAGTTTTATTCATGGAAAAAACGGAGGTTTATTATTATGCGAGGAAATAGAAGGCTGGTGCAGGGAATGGCGGTTGCGGGAGCAACAGGAGTACTTGTATGCACAATTGCCTTTTCCCAACCACAGATAATGCAGACCGAAGAAACTATCCAGATCACAGAAAATGGCACAGAGCTTGCTAGAACAGCATTTACAAGGCTGGACGCCGAGGATGCTTATGAGCAGGTATCTGTCGAAAAGCTCGATGTTGACATGGTATCGTCTGTGGTACCGGTACCGGATCTGAATGATTGGACACAAAAACAGGAACCGGATTTGAATGTATGGGCAAATCCAGAGATTTCTGCTGACGACAGTATTTCAGAAAACAGTACATCCGTATCAGAGGACGAGGAAACAAAAGCAGAGAAAGATTCAAAAACAGAGAAAAAGACAAAAGCAGAAAAAAAAGAATTAAATAAAGAATTAAAAAAAGAAGCGAAAGAAAAAGCTGCGAAAGAAAATAAAAAAAGTCAGCAGGCTGATTCAGCGAAAAAGTGGAAAAATAAGCTGATGGCAAAGGTTGACGACAGTTTAAATATACGGGAAGCCTCAAGTGAAGATTCAGCCGTAGTAGGGAAGCTGCGAAAAGGCGACGCGGCGAAGGTTGTAAAAAAAGGCAAGGCATGGACGAAGATCAAATCCGGCTCCGTGACAGGCTTTGTAAAAAATGAATATTGCATCTATGGGGCAAAAGCATATAAATATGCAAAAAAAATCTGCAAGACGTATGCGACCGTCCAGGCAGACGGGCTGCGTATCCGCCAGAAGGCAAATGAAAACGCAGTTGCATTAGAAGCAGCGTTTAAAGGCGATAAGCTGCTTGTAAATAAAAAAGCGAAGCAGAAGGACGGATGGGTGGTTGTCAGCCTGAACAATCTCAAGGGCTATGTGTCAGAGGATTATGTAAAGGTTGGGCTTGGCGTCGGCGAGGCGATTTCCATCGAAGAAGAACAGGCAATGATTGCGGCACAGAAAAAAGCGGAGCAGGCGTCACTGCGCAGTGTATCCTCTTCAACCGCGAGCACGGCTGCCGCAAGCTCCTCTTCGGTATCCTCAAGCGACCTGACACTGCTTTCCGCAATTATCTTCTGCGAGGCAGGCGGAGAAAGCTATGCAGGGCAGGTAGCAGTAGGGGCAGTTGTACTGAATCGTGTAAAAAGCGCTTCTTTCCCAAATAGTATTTCCGGCGTTGTTTATCAGAGCGGGCAGTTTTCTCCGGTAGCAAACGGCGCGCTGGCAAGAGCGCTTGCGAACGGAAACTACCAGCATTGTACGTCCGCGGCACAGGCTGCGCTGGCAGGCAGTGATAATACTGGTGGTGCGAAATTTTTCCACCGGGTGAACGGAGCTGCCGGGCTTGTTATCGGAAATCATGTATTTTATTAAGAAATAAAGAAAAAAAGACTACTGCAATGTGTTGCAGCGGTCTTTTTTTTGCGAATATTCAAAGGTTTAGCAGATTTCACGGTTGTAAATCGTGTTTAATTATAGTATGATAAAGAAAATTTATAGAGTTTGAAAAATGGAGGTACACATATGGAAATGTTTATTGTTGCAGCGGTTCTTGTAGTACTGGTTCTGCTGATTGCGGTTTCCTGCATCAAGATTGTGCCGCAGGCACATGCAGCCGTAATTGAACGGCTTGGCGGCTATCTTGCGACATGGGGCGTTGGTATCCATTTTAAAGCGCCGTTTATCGACAGGGTTGCAAAGAGGGTGCTGTTAAAGGAACAGGTAGTCGATTTTCCGCCGCAGCCTGTGATTACAAAAGATAACGTAACGATGCAGATTGATACGGTTGTATATTTTCAGATTACAGATCCAAAGCTGTTTGCCTATGGTGTGGAAAATCCGATTATGGCGATTGAAAACCTGACAGCGACGACGCTGCGTAATATTATCGGCGACCTGGAGCTGGATGAGACGCTGACGTCCAGGGAGACGATCAATACAAAGATGCGCGCCTCGCTGGATGTGGCGACAGACCCTTGGGGAATCAAGGTAAATCGTGTGGAGCTGAAAAATATTATTCCACCGCAGGCGATCCAGGATGCGATGGAAAAGCAGATGAAAGCAGAGCGCGAGCGGCGCGAAGCGATTTTAAAGGCGGAAGGGGAGAAAAAATCTACCATCCTTGTTGCAGAAGGCAAAAAGGAATCTGCGATCTTAGACGCAGAGGCAGAAAAGCAGGCAGCCATTTTACGTGCGGAAGCGCATAAAGAGGCTACTGTCCGTGAGGCAGAGGGCCAGGCTGAGGCGATTCTTAAAATACAGCAGGCAAATGCAGATGGGCTGCGCTTCTTAAAAGAAGCGGCGCCGGATGCGGCTGTGTTGCAGCTAAAGAGCCTGGAGGCATTTGCAAAGGCTGCGGATGGAAAGGCGACCAAGATCATTATTCCATCAGAGATCCAGGGAGTAGCTGGATTGGCAAAATCCATTATTGAAGTTGGGGCAGAGAAAAATTAAGTAACAGCAAGATGACTGATTTCAATGGTGGCAGGAGTAGGGATTCCTATTCCTGCCATTGCCCGTTTTTTTCCATATTTATTTTTATCTATGTGGAAAAATGAACCTGTCATTTTTCCATGTAGATGAACATAAATGAATGGTCTATAAAAGAAAGGTGGGAATTAAAATGAACTTACAAGGCAGACATTTCCTAAAGCTGCTTGATTATGCGCCGGAAGAGATCCTGTATCTGGTCGATCTTTCGGCGGAGCTTAAGGAAAAGAAGAAAAAAGGAATTGCACATCAAGAGCTGTCTGGTAAAAACATTGCATTAATCTTTGAAAAAACAAGCACAAGGACACGCTGCTCTTTTGAAGTAGCGGCGCATGACCTTGGTATGCATGTGACGTATCTTGATCCGTCCGGGTCACAGATTGGGAAAAAAGAAAGCATTGCTGATACAGCAAGAGTCCTGGGCAGGATGTACGACGGTATCGAGTACAGAGGCTATGGCCAGGAGATTGTAGAAGAGCTTGCCGAATATGCAAAGGTTCCGGTATGGAACGGGCTGACCAACGAATTTCACCCGACACAGATGATCGCCGACCTGCTTACGATCAAGGAGCATTTGGGCAGATTACAAGGGGTGAAGCTCGTATATATGGGCGATGCCAGATACAATATGGGAAATTCATTGATGGTGGCATGTGCAAAGCTCGGCATGGATTTTACGGCATGTACAAATAAAAAATATTTTCCAGATGAAAAGCTTACGGGCGTTTGCAGAGACATTGCCGCCCAGACAGGTGCAAAGCTTACATTTACAGAAGATGAAAACGAAGCGGCTGAAAACGCAGACGTTATATATACAGATGTATGGGTTTCCATGGGAGAGCCAGAGGAGGTATGGGAAGAAAGAATCAAGGAACTGAGACGGTATCAGGTAAATGAACAGCTCATGGCAAAGGCAAAGGACAGCACGATTTTTATGCATTGCCTGCCTGCTTTCCATGATTTAAACACAACGATAGGCCAGAAGGTATATGAGAAATTCGGATTACAAGAGTTAGAAGTTACAAATGCGGTATTTGAAAGTGCACAGTCAGTTGTATTCGATGAAGCAGAGAACCGTATGCACAGCATCAAGGCAATCATGTATGCAACAATGCCACGTTGAAGAGCACCGCAGGATGTAACTGCTTTTGGGGCCCGTGTATTCTGTGATATCAGATACAGCGGCGATATTTTGAATATGCGACCCCTCATAGAAATGGGGTAGAGCGATATGAAGGCAAAAATATTGGCGGCACTTAGAGCGTCGGATGGTTATGTATCTGGACAAGACCTGTGTGGTCAGTTTGGGGTATCACGCACAGCGATCTGGAAGGCAATCAACCAGCTCAAACAGTCAGGATATGAAATTGAGGCAGTACAAAACCGGGGATACCATATCGTATCCATACCGGATATCCTGAGTGAAAATGAATTAAGAAGTATCCGTAAAACAAAATGGCTTGGAAACAAGATCTATTACGAACCTGTTTCAGAGTCTACAAATACAAAAGCGATGCAGCTTGCAGAACAGGGAGCACCACACGGTACGATTGTTGTGACCGATCATCAGGTCAATGGCCGCGGGCGCAGAGGAAGGACATGGGAAACAGAAGCGGGGGCTGGTATTGCTATGACGTTCCTGCTCAGGCCAGAGATTGATCCGAATAACGCTTCCATGCTTACGCTGATTGCAGCGATGGCAGTCGCAAGAGGGATTGAGGACGAATCGGGGCTTAAAGTAGGCATTAAATGGCCAAATGATATTATTATCAACCGGAAGAAAGTCAGCGGAATATTGACGGAAATGAGCGCGCAGGCAGATTATGTCAATCATATCGTGGTTGGCATAGGGATCAATGTACATGTGGAACAATTTCCAGAGTATCTTCAGGATACGGCGACATCCATATTCCTGGAGCTTGGCATGAAAATCAACAGGGCAGCGCTGATTGAGCGGATATGCGAGTATTTTGAAGCATATTTTGATGTATTCTTACGGACAGAGGATTTGTCCGCAATGTCAAAGCAGTATGACGCTTATATGGTAAACCGGAATCAGCCAGTGAAGGTATTAGACCCTAAGGATACGTACGAAGGTACGGCACGCGGTATTACAACCAGAGGAGAGCTTTTGGTAGACACCTGGGAGTCCAGAAGGCTGGTATCGTCTGGCGAAGTATCTGTACGCGGGTTATATGGTTATGTGTAAGGAGTAAACATGTATCAGGACGAAGTTGTATTATGCGGTTCCAGTGCATACACGAAAAAATTTTATCTAAACAGTGATTTTGAACATTTGCCCGCGCAGGTGAAGGATGAACTGAAAATTCTGTGCGTATTGTATACAGAAGATGTAGGCGGCACCTTGCAGCTTGTATTTGACGCGGAAGGAAGCCTGGTTTTTCGTACAGAATGCGAAGAGAATGATTTTATGTATGACGAAATAGGAAGCGTATTAAAGATAAAGCAGCTTCAGCAGACGAAGAAGGATCTATTAGAAGCATTGGAAATGTTTTATAAAGTATTTTTTCTGGGAGCGGAGCTTGAGGAGGACCAGGGATGTTATTAGTAACAGATGTAGGAAATTCAAATATTACATTAGGTGTATTTGATGATAAAAAGCTGGAGGCTACGTTTCGGTTAACAACAAAAATACCGCGTACTTCCGATGAGTACGGGATCGTACTGCGCAACCTCTTGCAGCACAGCCAGATTGATGTGGCGGATATTCATGCAGTCGTCATATCGTCGGTGGTGCCGAATGTCATGCATTCGCTGACAAGCGCGATTATCAAATATATCCATGTCACTCCGCTTATTGTGGCGCCAGGTATTAAGACCGGGATTCGGATTGCGACAGAAAATCCGAGACAGATTGGTGCGGATCGTATTGTGGATGCGGTAGGAGCTTATGGATTGTATGGAGGGCCGGTGATCGTCATTGATTACGGGACGGCAACAACCTTTGACCTGGTAGACGCATCCGGCGCATTTTTAGCAGGCGTGATCGCGCCTGGGATACGTACTTCTGCGAAGGCATTATGGGAAGAAGCCGCAAAGCTACCAGAAATTGAAATTTGTAAGCCAAAAAGTATTCTGGCACAGGAAACGATCAGCAGTATGCAGGCTGGGCTTGTATACGGACAGATCGGGCAGACGGAATATATTGTCAGGCATATAAAAGAAGAATTTGCAGTCGCCGGAGTCAAGGTCGTTGCAACAGGAGGGCTTGGCAAAACGATTGCATCTGAGACAACATATATTGATATTTATGATCCAAATTTGACCCTGCACGGGATGCGGCTCATTTATGAAAAGCAGAAGTGACAAGGATGGATCGTCTGTTTGGCAGGAAGTAAGAAATGTAAGGTATAAGGAATACGGAATGGAACAATTAAAAATAGGAAATACAGTATTAAAGAACAATTTGATTCTAGGTCCAATGGCAGGTGTAACAGACCTGCCATTTCGTCTGCTCTGCGCGGAGCAGGGAGCCGGTTTGGTATGCATGGAAATGGTCAGCGCCAAAGGGATCTATTATCACAATAAAAATACCGAAGCACTGCTTTCCATCGATGAACGGGAGCATCCGGTAGCATTGCAGTTTTTCGGCGCCGACCCGAACATTATGTCCGAGATGGCAAAAAAAGTCGAGAGCCGTCCGTTCGATATTCTGGATATCAATATGGGATGCCCGGTACCAAAAGTAGTCAATAACGGCGAAGGCTCGGCGCTGATGAAAGATCCGGTACAGGCAGGCAAAATCATCGAAGCGGTGGCAAAGGCAATCAGCAAGCCCGTAACCGTCAAGATCCGCAAAGGCTTTGACGACGCGCACAGCAATGCCGCAGAGCTGGCGCATGTGGCACAGGAATCCGGCGCTGCCGCAGTCGCCGTGCACGGCAGGACAAGAGAGCAGTATTATGCCGGCAGCGCGGACTGGGATATCATCCGCCAGGTAAAAGAAGCCGTGTCGATCCCGGTCATTGGAAACGGCGACCTGCACACCGCAGAAGATGTGCTGAAAATGAAGCAGCAGACAAATTGCGACGGATTTATGATTGCAAGGGGCGCACAGGGAAATCCGTGGATCTTTTCACAGATCCTGCTGGCGCTTGAAACAGGCGAAGCGCCTAAAAAACCTGCCGCAGAGGAAGTCGCACAAATGGTACTGCGCCATGCCAAAATGCAGTTGGAGTTCAAAGGAACCTATACAGGCATCCGGGAAATGCGCAAACATGCCGCATGGTATACGAGCGGGTATAAACACGCCTCGAAGCTGCGCGCGGAGCTGAACGCGGTGGAGAATCTGGGGCAGCTGGAAGAGCTGATGATGCGGTTTGTGAAAGAAACGGAATTTGCTGGATAAAGGGAAATAAAATAGCGGGAATGTTTACGTGAGCCATGGCATAGAATGAACGAAAAGACAGGCTGGACAGGATGTTTTGGGAATTGGAATATTTCGCAAATGGTTAGAGAGGCGGCGAAGCCGAAGATGCGGAGGGAACAACAATCTGCCGCCCGCCATCGGAAAAAACAACAAAAGGCAGGAATTTTCACCGCTGACGTACTGTAATCCATATATTATATACATGCATAAAATTATAGAACGCCTGATTGGGCAAAAGGGAATTTCTTATCAGAGGCTGGAGCTTATCGTGATGGATGCGGATGCAGACAGGGACCAGGATGAGGAAGATCTGCTGAACGTACTGGATGAGATCGCCTGTAGGCTCAACTATTTGCTTCTGGTAACAGACATGCCGGAAAGGTATGAGTCATTTAATAACGAAATGTACGAAGAAAACGGCTTGATTGTGCAGTTTGCGCCAAAGTCCGTACACAGGCGGGCGCGCGGAAATATGGTCTTGGATTTTGAGCGGGAAGGCGGCATTTTTGGAGATGACAGAATATGGAGCAATCCGGCGGCGATTTATCTGCCAATATATAAAAGACCGTGGGAAATCAGCGAAAACCTTGACATTCTCGTGCCTGTTGGGTATAATACTTTGGTTGTGGATGGCATTTTGCCAGCAGATTTTTTGGAATGCCGCTCTGCAAACGAAAGATTCGGGAAAGATAAGATGACAGATCGATTGGATCGGGAATTCAGGAAAGGTTGAAAAAGGCTATGGAAAAGAAAAATATTTTGACTTACGAAGGCTTGCAGAAACTGGAAAATGAATTACAGGATTTAAAATTGGTAAAACGAAAAGAAATCGCTCAGAAAATAAAGGAAGCCAGAGAACAGGGAGATTTATCTGAGAATGCCGAGTATGATGCGGCAAAAGATGAGCAGCGCGATATCGAAGCCCGTATTGAAGAACTGGAAAAAATTCTGAAAAATGCGGAAGTCGTTGTAGAAGAGGAAGTAGACCTGGATAAGATCAACGTAGGCTGCCTTGTCAGAATCCTGGATTGTGAATTTGATGAAGAACTGGAATATAAGATCGTAGGATCTACAGAAGCAAACAGCTTAAAAGGAAAAATCTCAAATGAATCACCAGTAGGACGTGCACTGCTCGGCCGTCAGATCGGCGACGTCGTAGACGTTGAAACACAGGCAGGCATTTTACAATATAAAGTATTAGAAATTCAAAGATCAAACGTATAACAACTGCGGAGGAAAGAAAATGGCTGGACAGCAGAATCAGGACGTCAACCAGTTATTAAAGGTTCGGCGTGAAAAATTACAGGAATTACAGCAAAATGGCAAAGATCCGTTTCGCATTACAAAATATGACGTAACCCATCACAGCCAGGAAATCAAAGACCAGTTTGACGCGCTGGAAAATACGGAAGTAACGATTGCCGGGCGTATGATGTTCAAGCGTGTGATGGGGAAAGCGTCTTTTTGCAACGTGCAGGATCTTCTGGGCAATATCCAGGCATATGTAGCGAGAGATGACATCGGCGAGGACAGCTACAAGGACTTCAAAAAATACGACGTAGGCGACCTGCTGGGCATCAAGGGCAAAGTCTTTAAAACAAAGACCGGGGAAATATCCGTACATGCAAGTGAAGTAACCCTGCTGTCAAAGAGCCTACAGATCCTGCCTGAAAAATACCACGGGCTGACAGACACCGACCTGCGCTACCGCCAGCGGTACGTAGACCTGATTATGAACGCCGACGTGAAAAATACATTTATCAAGCGTTCCAAGGTGATCAGCGCGATCCGCCGCTACCTCGACGGAGAGGGATTTATGGAGGTCGAGACGCCAATGCTCGTATCCAACGCCGGCGGCGCCGCGGCAAGGCCGTTTGAAACGCACTTTAACGCCTTAAACGAGGATCTGAAACTGCGCATATCCCTGGAGCTTTATTTAAAAAGGCTGATTGTCGGCGGCATGGAACGCGTCTACGAGATCGGCCGTGTTTTCCGCAACGAAGGGCTCGACACCAGGCACAACCCGGAGTTTACGCTGATGGAGCTTTACCAGGCATATACAGATTATAACGGCATGATGGACTTGACGGAAAACCTGTACCGTTACGTGGCAAAAGAAGTAACAGGCTCGGAAGTACTGACTTACGGCGAGCATACGATTGACCTGTCCAAGCCATTTGAGCGCATTACAATGGTAGACGCGGTTAAGAAGTATGCGGGTGTAGATTTTAAAGACGTCCACACGACCGAAGAGGCAAGAAAGCTTGCCAAGGAGCATCATGTAGAATACGAAGACAGGCATCAGAAGGGCGACATCCTTAGCCTGTTCTTTGAACAGTTTGCAGAAGAACATCTGATCCAGCCGACGTTTGTTATGGATCATCCGATTGAGATTTCTCCTCTGACAAAGAAAAAGCCGGATGACCCGGAGTATGTGGAACGGTTTGAGTTTTTCTTAAATGGCTGGGAGATGGCGAATGCTTATTCGGAACTGAATGACCCAATCGACCAGCGGGAGCGTTTTGAAGCGCAGGAGCAGGCGTTTGCGGCTGGAGATGAGGAAGCGAATCATACGGATGAGGACTTTTTGAATGCGCTCAGTATCGGGATGCCGCCGACTGGGGGGATTGGATTTGGGATTGACCGGATGGTGATGATTATGACTGGGTCGATGGCGATTCGGGATGTGCTGTTGTTTCCGACGATGAAGTCATTGGATAAGTAAAAGGCTGTATTTATGCGGTATTTGGGATGGTTTTTGTACCAAATATTTTGGTTTTGTACCAATCTTGTACCATCTGGAGACAGAAATATACAGGGTTATGTAGAGTTGTCAGAAGAAGGCAGCTTATAGGAACAACTAAAAGAGATTTAGTATAGGGGAATATCCTGCGTCCTAGCATGGTATTCCCTTTTTGCTGTAAGGGGGGGGTATGGTATTTATGATTTACGGGGTTACGAAAAATATAAACTGGAATTTGAAAATATATGTCATGCCCCGGCTGTTATGTGATATAATACAAAGATAAAGAAGAAAACACATGATTATGACAATGTATTCAAAACAATGAAGATGAAGCACAAGCGTCTGTTTATTTCTGTAATTAATGACGTTTTTGGAAAAGATTATCCGCCGGATGTGAAAATGGATATACTTCCATCGGAGGGGTATCTGACAGAAAATGAAACAGCAGACGGAAGTAAGGAGATGGAGGAACAGATTTCGGATTTCCTGATAAAGATCGGGAGTGAAGTATACCTGTTAGAATGCCAGAGCTATGATGACGGTTCTATGGCTATCAGGATTGCGGAGTATGCTTTTATTGTTGCGAGGCAGTTTGCAGTGTGGGACATTGGAAAGGCAACAATTCCAATGCCCCAGTTTACAGTTATTTATGTTAAGCGTACCGAAAAGACGCCAAAAGCAACAACGATTACATTCACATTTCCAGATGGACAGAGCGTAGATTATAAGTCTGACAATGTGATTCTGGAAGACTTAACGAGGGAATATATTATTGAAAAGAAACTGTTTCCATATATTCCGTTTTATATTGCGAGGTATGAAAAGGATATTCTATCTGGAGATGATATAGATGCAGCTGTGGATAATCTTGAATACTTTAGAAATGAAATTATCCGGCTTCATAATGAAAGTGAATTGTCGGATTTGGAAATGACAGACCTTATAGGATTTATAAAAACGATTATCACACATATTACAAATGGAAACAAAAATGAAGAAAGGCTGATAAATATTATGGGTGGAGTAATAATTGAAACGGAATCAGAAAGACTTATGAGGCAGGGTATGAAACAGGGTAAAGTTCAGATGATAATTGAAATGGGTCAGGAAATTGGGTTAGATGAGCTGGAAATACTGCAAAAGCTACAGGAAAAAATCGGCTTATCTTTAGAAGATGCAGAAGCGTATTTGGAGCAATATGGAAGGCAGTTTGTATAAATGAAGAAAAGTTGGTGAATATCATGGGTGGAAGAATCATTGAAACACAGACGGAAATATGGATGAAACAGGGAGAAGCAAAGATGATTGTTGAAATGGGTCAGGAGGATGGACTTAGTGATGAAGTTATCCTTAATAGACTCCAGAAAAATTGGAGTATCACCTGAAAAGGCAAAAGAATATTTGTATGAGTATGGAAAGCAGTTTGTAAATGAAAAAAAGCAAGTTTTACAATTTATGGCATATTGAAGATGTGTCACAAAAGATTGTCTATTTCATGATGTAAGTATGGTTCATATATAAAGTATAATGGATTGGTAAAGAATATGGAGATAGAAAGGTATTTGCAGATTATATTATACTGAAACAAATTTAGATACTGGATATGAGAAGGGTAAAGAAGTAATTATGAAAGGGGAGTTATATGTCAGAGTTACATCAGAAGGCAGTCCGTCTGATAAGCGGACTATCAGATGAAAATATAAGCTTTTTAATAGAGATTATTCAAAGACTAATGCCGAAGGAAACATGTACAGAGGATAATGAAAGTATCGGGCTGCAGGCTTTTCAGAGACTGGATGCTGCCAGGGCGGATATAAAACAATATCTGCCAGATGACTTTGATCCAGAAAAGGAGTTAGAGGATGCAAGAGCTGAGAGGTATGGCAGTATTAATTGATACAAATGTGATTATTGATTTCCTAATTACACGGGAACCATATTTTGAGTCATCTTCAAAAGTAATGGAAAAATGCGCTGCCGGAGAGCTGAAAGGATATATTGCTTTTCATTCAGTTTCAAATTTATGGTACATTCTGCGTAAGATACCAGAGGAAAAGCGTCGAAAATGGCTGACAGACATATGTGGATTTCTACAGGTAGCCGGCGTAAATCATGATGAAGTGTTAAGAGCAATTAAAATGGAAAAATTTAAAGATTTTGAGGATTGCCTGCAGGATAGATGTGCCAGAAAAGTTGATGCCAAATATATAATCACAAGAAATACAGAAGATTTCAGTGAATCAGAAGTTCCGGCAATATCGCCAGAAAATTTTTTGAAGGTTATTTCAAATTAGTATTACAATAATAATTTATTTGCAAAAGATACTGAACCATAGAAAATATGAGAAGAAGTTATAAGAGGGATTTTCTGCCATCAGGCAGTAAGTCCCTCTTTTTCTGGTTTGAAATAGGACAGGTGCGGATGTAAGGTCAAAAGAAACAGGGATGTGGTGAAATAATTCTATACAGTTTGAAAATATAAAAAACAAGGGTCAGGTATAGTAATTTATAAAATACAGCATATGACGATCTTATACTGTTTATGGAATAAACAGTATACATTTAAGGAGGTACAAAAAATGATTGATAATAAAGGTCAGGAAAGCAGAAAAAACAGCAGCTCGTTAGAAAATTTTACAGTCTGGGTAACAAACCCCATGTTATACGACAGGTTACATATACTTTCGGCTGAATATTCGGTATCTGTTGAGATGCTTGTCAATGCAGCTGTAAAACGTTTCATTGAAGATGTTGATTTTGTGAGAAGTCTTCGTAACGGGACAATAGATTTAGAGTAGCCGGCTACTTTTCATCTGGACTGGTGGGTAGTAAGCCAATGGGAAGAAATGCCGACAAGAAAGAACTATG
>CAMUPC010000073.1 GCA_947090545.1 uncultured Eubacterium sp.
AAAAAATAAAGATTGGTATAGAATACTTAAAGATAACAAATTACAGGAAAATGTTGTTTTTAGGAATTATAAAAACCATGCAATCCGCAAGGCATTTCCCTCACGAATCACATGGTATAAACTACCCTTACTTATCTAACGCATGATTTTCCATCCAAAATGATCACCTCCTAAAAACAGAAATACTTTTATGCAGTTCTTGGGTAAATCTGGATGCATCATTCTGATAATCATCAAATGAATAAAAGACAACATCTGTCTCAAGCCTCTGTCTTGCAGCAATCGAATCAAATTCTTCCCGAATCCTGCTGCGGAGTACCCGATTCACGATTGGTTCTATCGTCAATACCAAAAAATCCATGTCACTACGCGCCGTATTGGTTCCTTTAGCATAACTGCCAAACAGTCTTATTTCCGCTATCAACGGAAATTTTTCTGGCAACTGAACTGCTACCTCAGCAACAACTTTATCAGCTCGCATCATCAGAAACACGCTCCTATTCTTACACCAAATGACTAACTTTAGATACTGCTTATACTTTACTAAAGGATGGTATGGCTGTCAAGATCATGAACTATGGTTCCTTAATATCCCGCTGCCCTGTCAACCACTGTCCCATCCGCAGCGCGGATCGTCAGAAAGCTCTTTTGTGTGTCACAGACTCTGATTTTGTTCTTCCCATCATAGCTTAATTCATAAGTGCCAAAAAAATCCCACACCGGAACAAGCATTCCGCCGATTCTGGCATAACCGAATTTGATCCGTTCCGTATGATACGCCATGCTTTGCACTGGAGCGTCAGCATCTCGCACGCCGTCTCTTTGGTCAACAAACATTCCTTCCCTGCTGACAGCCAGCATTTTTTCATAGATATCCATGATGTCCGAAAACGGCAGCAGTTGTCCCGCTTCCGTTTCTGCCTCTCCATATGTCAAGGGATTGGCAAACAAGATCTCATCAATCCCGTCTTTTGTTACATAAATATCCAGCACTTCACAGCCTGCGGTAGTATTCTGCGTATACGTAACCGGAATGCCGCCTGGTTTTCTCGTATAGTGAAACGCATAGCCGTAGCCTGTCACATTTTCTTTGCCCGGCACTCCTTTGTAATTTGCGTCCATCTCCAAAACAGGCTCGCAGGCAGCAGCTTCCAGATCTTTAATTTGAAGCCTTGCCGCCATCGTATCTGCTGTTTTCTTCGCTTCTTTTTGTGAAATCCCGATTTTGTCAGCAAGTGTTTTCTCATCTACAACCCAGGTATACAACGATTTCATCGCATCGTACGAAGCCCATGCATACGGCCTTGCTTCCCAAAGCCCGTCCATACCGTCTGTTTTTTTCATCCAGGCACCCGTATAGCCTTCCCGCTGTTCCAAGTCATAGCGGCAGCAGCTTTGATCCGGCAGCCTGACTGCACCATATACTTTGTTTGTCGTCCCAACACTCGCATCCCACGCGTCCATCGGCTCTTCCTGAAACGTATAAGGCGCCTGAAGCTTTTTAAGTGTTTGGTCCTTGCGATATGCCTGCGCATCATACACGTCCGCATTTTGGAAAAACGCTTTTGTAATCCGGTCAATCTGCGCCTGATCCAAAGGCTGTTTCACAACTGGAAGAACAGGCGCTTCAAAAACCGTCGGAATGTCTACCGTAGCTTCCGTAACAATTTGCAGCCTGCCTGAAAAATCTTCTGCCCGCCTGCTGCATGTCTCTGGCGCTTCCAGCGCTTCCCGCAGCGGAATACTTGGGGATACGCTGCTTTTGTCCGATTGATCCTTATCCTTTGCGGATAACTTTGTTTGTGTCTCAACCTCACTTTTTAGTTTGACAACAGAATCCGAACTCTCCGCGGCACAGCCTGCAAGCAGCCCTGTACAAAGCAGCGCGCCTGCTATACGGATGATTCTGCTGGACATCATTTTTTTGTTACACATCATGGGTTTGTCCTCCTTTTTTTATGATTTCTGTGTACCATCCGTATAATACCAGAACCCCGTGCACCAAATCCTGTCCGTTTTGTAATTCTTTTGTAACCGTCAGCATTGCCATAAAACAGAAACCCTAGTCCCCTTCCCCTCAGTGCTTTCGATCTGCAAGATACCGCCATGCAGCCTTGCAATCTGCTGGCATAAGGCAAGCCCAAGCCCGCTGCTGCCTTCCGAACGGGATTTGTCCACCTTGTAAAACGCTTCCGTCACACGGCAAACCTCGTCCTTTGGAATCCCCGTTCCGAAATCCTGCACAAATATGCCGCTTTCCTTTGCCGATAAAAGGATACACGCACCCTGCGGCGATGCCTTGTATGCATTTTCCACAAGGTTTGCCAGCAGGCTCAGCATCAGGTCGTCGTCCATTTCCATTTTCAGGTTCCCAGGCTCACAGGATATTTGCAGACAGACTGCTTTTTCCAGCAGCAAAAATGCGGTCTGATTTTTCAGCCTGTCAAGCAGCGGCAGGATTTCCATTTCCCTTTTTCGTATCCCGCAGCCCTCGTTTTCATAAAGCCCCACCAAGTCCAACATTTTCTCAGATAAGCGTGCCAAACGCTTTCCTTCCGCCAAAATATGGCTAAGCGCCTTTGTGCGGTTTTCTGCTGCAAGCGGCACCGCAAGCAGAAGCTGTGCATTCCCAATCACAGCGGTCAACGGCGTTTTGAGCTCATGCGCTAAGCTTCCCAAAAGCTGGCGCTGCCTGTTTCCTGTTTCCTCCAGTGCCGCCAGATGCTTTTGAACCTTTTCTGCCATCTGGTTAAAGCTCTTTGTAACGTCCGCAATCTCATCCCTTCCGGTAACCGGGACACGGGCTTCGTACATTCCGCCCGCCATCTGCCCAGCCGCCTGCTTTAACGCGCACAGCGGCAGAAACGCACGGTAAATGCCCACATAAAGCGCAGCCCCGACCAGCACCAGCATCACGCAGGCAATCCCCATGCCTTTGAAAAACAACTGCTTCGTCTGCAAATAAATGCCTGACACATCCTGAAAAACCGCAAATCCATAGCCAGGCACGCCGATTCCTGCTTCCTGCCTGTAAAACACAAGCAGCTTTTTTCCTGCCGCTGCCTGCGGCTTTAGCACATAATCCTCTCCTATGGGAACCTGTGCGTTTTTCCTTAACAAATCCAGCCTGTCTTTATCCAATACATAAGGAGTGGCATTGTACACCTCCCTGCCTTCCTCCCATAAGATCGCCCGCCTGCCAAATGCCATTCGGAATTGATTTACCAGCACCGCGCGCTTCACCGCATCCGATGCCGCGGCAACGCCTTCGTCCCGCAGGTTTTCCCGAATTGCGTCAGCCAAAAGGTGTATTTCCTCTGTTTCATACTGACAAGCGGCAGACAAGCTTTTTTGCTGCACTTCCCACAGCAAAACCAAAAGGATTCCTGCCGCCAGCACAAACAGTCCAAACGAAACATACAAAAAGACCTTCCGAAACAGCTTCAAGGCTCTACCTCCAGACAGTATCCAATCCGCGGAACCGTTTTGATCACATCCTGGAATCCCAGTTTTTTTCGGATGCGCCCGATATGCGCGTCCACAGTGCGCGTCTCCCCTTCAAACTCCATGCCCCAAAGCGCTCCCAGCAACTGGCTCCTCGTCAGTACTTTATTTTGATTGCGAACAAGCACAAGCAGGCAGTCGTATTCCAGCGGCTTCAAGGCAATTTTCTGCCCGCCCTTTGTTACCATCCGCCTGTCCGTATCAATCTCCACATCAAGGATACGGATGAGCGCCTGTTCTTTCGGGCGCCGTTTCAGCACCTTGTCAATACGCAGCAGCAGCTCCATCATTTCAAACGGCTTTACCATATAGTCCTCCGCTCCGCCGGAAAGCCCGCGGATCTTGCTGGACAGATCATTTTTGGCTGTCAGAAAGATTACTGGCACACCATAACTGTTTAATTGCGGCAGCAGTGCAAACCCATCCTTACCGGGCAGCATAATATCAACAACAGCACAGTCGTAATGATGCTTTTTTAAAAGCGCCCTGCTTGCCGCATCCCCATCCAGAAATGCGTCCGTCTCATATCCGGCTGCTTCCAGGCTCATGCAGAGCATATCGTTAATGGCGGATTCATCTTCGATTACTAAAATATGTGATTTCATAGTCCATTCCTCCACCCTTATTATGACACAAGCCGCCTGAAAATGATGTAACCAAATTGTAACTAATTTGATTGTTAAACAGAAACGGAAATTCCCGTCCCTATCAGATTTTGGGTTCCTCCTGCTTCCGCGGTTTTCGTATAAATCACCGGCTCTCTTTTATTCACAGGCTCTAGCACCGCCCTGTCAGGAGCGCCGTCCTCTGATACAGCTTGATCTGAACCAGGATCGCCTTTTAATAATACTTTGCCGTCCGCACTGATCTCAACCGTATCCGTATTTTTGCCGTCCATTTCCGAAGCTTTTTTCTCTTCTGCTCTCTTTTCCTGTTCCTCGCGCTCTTCCTTACGCCTGCGGATTGCTTTTTCCTGTTCTAACTCCGCTTTTTCACTTGCTTCCCTGGCATCCTCTTTCATGCCTTCCTCTGCTTTGGACTGATATTCCTCTGCCTTGTCTGAAAACTGGCTGACGTAGTCCATTGCGCGCTCCATTGTTGCCTGGTCTCCTCTGCGCCTTGCGTCTTTAAAGACACGAAATGGTGTTTGAAGCAGATCCATGTTTGTTTTTGCGCCTACAAGTCCTTCCATTGTTTTTGTATGCATGGTATGTCCTCCCTTCTTTATTGCAGGTGTGTGGCTTTTGGGGTGTAACAGAATAAGTGCAGTTTTTTGCGGAGGGGACGCTGGAGGAAGGGGAGCGGGGCTTGCCTCCTGTTCCGATTCCAAAATGTAAGGAGCCCTAAGCATCCTGCGGCTGTGTTGTGGCACCGTCCGGGCGCGGCACCTAGTTCGCCCTGGCTTGCAGCCAGCAGCTAAAGGTGCCGCTTGGCTTCGCCCCTACGTTATCGAGCAGGATGCTAAGGGCTCCTAACATTTTTCCACAGTCACAGGAGGTAAGCCCCGCTCCCCTTCCTCCGGCTGGTTATCGCAAGTTCAACGTAAAGGACGGCATACAAACGGTACTCTATCCAGTCAAAAAGGAACGCCTTACATTGCCTAAACTGGTGCCATTGTCTCAATGGAACAACAGGAAACAACCTAGAAATATAATCTGGTCACTGTACATCGTAAATGTTTTGCAGAACTTGCGATAACCAGCCGGGAGAGGGGATTGGCACGCCCTGGCTGCGGCCTTGGAAGAAGGTTTAGAAGCTCTTGGCATCCTGCTCGAAAACGCAGGGGCGAAGCCAAGCGGCACCTTTAGCTGCTGGCTGCAAGCCAGGGCGAACTAGGTGCCGCGCCCCATATGCACTAACATTTCTGAAACGCTGATAAATAAAGGGCTTTCAGCTTTTCCATTTACTCAGAATATTCTAAAAACAACGCAAATGAATGGATAAAAATGATGCCTGCGTTAAACAGATTTCTACCAAACCCGCTCTATAAGCTGGTTTTAGAAATGTTAGTGCATATGGTGCCGCGCCCGGACGGTGCCACAGCGTAACCGCAGGATGCCTAGAACTTCTTAACCTTCTGGAACGGACGCAGCCAGGGCGTGCCAATCCCCTCTCCCAGCGTCCCTTCCGCAAAAAATACAACACGCACCCGAAACATCTACCATTCTGATTAACCTTCCCTCATTTCATTCCTGCCATTCCTGCATTTATTCTGCCTTTTGTCCATTCTTATTTTACTGCCAATACTTCCCCAAAACAATGCAAATGCTCTCAGATGCAGCACAGATGCAGTGAAATGCTTCTATAAAACCGCCCCACCGCAGGACACCTTCAAAATAAAACAAGCTGCTGACAGAAACAAAAAAGATTGACAAGCTCCAAATAACACTATAATATAGAAACGACTTCATGGAAAAACCATTTCGCAACATACCATTTTAGAAAAAGATAATTGCATATCCATACGATGTCAGAAAAACGTTTGCATATCCATCGATGTTGAAAAACGTTTGCATATCCATACGATGTTAGAAAGCCACGGAGAACACCTATTATGAATATCACCGGAATTATTGCCGAATACAACCCGTTCCACAACGGACATAACTACCAGCTTACAACCGCAAAAAAAGAAACAAACGCTGACTATCTGATCATTATACTCAGCGGAAATTTTGTACAGCGCGGTGCTCCTGCACTGATCGATAAATATACCCGTACAAAAATGGCTCTTTTACAAGGTGCAAGCCTTGTGATCGAGCTGCCTGCCCTGTGGTCGACGGCAAGCGCGGAGTATTTTGCCGGCGCCGGTGTTTGTCTGCTTGACCAGCTCGGCTGTGTGAACACGCTTTGTTATGGCTGTGAAACGCCGCCGGACGACGCAGCTTCTTCCCGTGTCTATCAAACGCTGCTTTCGTATTTGCAGCAGGAAACACCGCCGTACAAAAAGTATTTGGCAGATGGATTAAAAACAGGATCAAGCTATGCCCTTGCCAGGCAGAACGCGCTCCTGTCCCTGCTGCCGGATACAGATCAAGCCATGGCGCTGGAAATTCTGAAAAACCCAAACAATATCCTGGCGCTCGAATACGAAAAGGCACTTGCCCATACCTCGTCCCCTATCCGGTCGCATCCGGTTTTGCGGCAGGGCAATGGCTATCACTGCGCACAGTTAGCCGCATCTTTTGCATCGGCAACTGCGATCCGCAGATTTTTAGCCAGCCGTCCCTCATGCCGCGGTACTTTAAGACAGCAGGAACCGCTCAGGCACGCTATGCCGTCTGCGGCGCTGCGCCTGCTTTTTGCCTATGAACAGCACTATCCGTTTTTATATGAAAACGATTGTTCCCAGATGCTGCATTACTGCCTGCTAAGCCACGCCGCGGCAGGTTTTGGCGACTACGCCGACTGCTCCCCAGACCTTTCCAACCGGATTGTACGGCACCTGGAAGCATATACTGGGTATTCCGATTTTTGTATGCTGTTAAAATCCAGGCACCTGGCATACACAAGAATTAGCCGGATGCTTATGCATATCCTGTTAGACATCCGCAAAAGCGACTATACGCTCTGGCGCAGCCGATCTTATCTGCCCTATGCCAGAATCCTCGGATTTCGCAAAGATGCGCGCAGCCTGCTCACTTACTTAAAAAAGCAAACCTCGATTCCGCTTCTGTCAAACCCAGCCGATGCCAAAAAACTGCTTTCTGGTACGGATTCTGATACGTTTTTTCAAAAACAGCTATTCGCGGACGCCGTGTATCAGGCGCTTGTGTTAGAAAAAAGCGGAACGAAAATGAAGCATGAGCTGAGGGAGCAGATTGTGATTGTTTAAGCATGATAGGAATGATAACGCCTGTATTGGTATCAATTTGATCTATGCTGGCAGCAGATGTATTTACTGCTGCCTGGTATTACACAGTTATAAAATACCACTGTCATAATCTTGAAGCAGATCCTTTGCTTGTGCATAATTGTACCCTGTTTCATCCATTAAATCCTCAATAATTAATTGTTCTTGTAAGGAATGTTTTCTGCCGCTTTTTATAATTCCTTCCACTTTTCCAGCAAAAATACCGTCTTCATGTCTTATTTTCAGTAAATCTTCCATTGTAAGCTCATTTTGCATCATTTGAAACACCTCTCCTCTTTCTTTGATAAAATGTGAAATCTCATATTTGCTGTCACTATATTCAGCCAAAACTTCCCGAATCGCATCTCCCTGATCACTTCCGCATTTGATTCGTTCCCCAATCGATCTTATCAGGTCGATATATTCTTTTAAAATTCCCCTGGCATTTTTATGATCAATGATACGCACACGAAGTGCAAGTTCATCTGTCTGTGTACAAAATACATTTTTTAAATACAAATCCCCGGAAAAATCTCCGCTGCCTGTATAAATCACATAAAATTCAGGAGCAGGTATCTGAACAATCCTGCTGCCATACAGTCGCTTTATTTTATCCTTTAAAAAACGCTCATACTCTTCTGCGGCGTATAACAATAATCTCGTCGGCATATTCCGGTTCATCGTTGACTGATGCTCGGCTAACACAAGCAGACGGTTTTCAGCCAAAATGCAGGCATCATTATATTTACCAATCGTAAAAATATTTTTCAATGTTACAATTTCGATATCCTGTTCTTTGATTCCCCGATTTTCCGGGTGCAACGCCTGATACAGCAATAGAGCATATCTTTGCTCCTGAAATAATGCGGTAAATAATGTATCTTTATATTTTCGATTATACTGTTTTCTCGTATCTTTTTCCATTCGTTCCTTCCTTTTTTCGTTTCTTTTTTCTTTTTCATACTTCCCCTATCACCCGCCCGTATCCTTCACCATACAAAATTCCTGCACATGGACTCCATCCTTTTTGATTACAATACGGATTTGCCCCGACTCCATCGTATATTTTACACAGCCGCTGTAAGCCTGCATATGTGCCACGGCTTCCTCTCCCGGATGCCCGTAATCATTTTCTTTCGCACAGGAAACTGCCGCCACCAGCGGCTTTAGCTGCGCCAGCAGCTCTTTCGCATTGGAATGCTTGGAACCATGATGCGCCGCTTTATAAAATGCCACCGGCAAAAGCTCCTGTCCCCGCAGCAGCTTTTGCTCTTCCTTTTTTGAAATATCGCCGGAAAAGAATCCGCGAAACCCGCTGTCCTCATACAGCAGCACGAGGCTGCGTGCGTTTCTGTCGTCCAAAGCCCCTCCGCTGTCAGGCGCCAAGCAGGAAAACACCGCTTGATCTCCCCTGAAAGCGTCTCCTGTGCGCATCTGGCGGACAGGAATCTGCTGCTCATCAAGCAGCGACATGATTTTTTCATAAGCCTGATCCCTGACGGCACCGTCTGCCAGTACCACTTGCCCGATCGGATAGCCGCTCTGCGCAATCTCCGTGAATCCGCTGATATGGTCTTTGTCCAGATGGGAGAAAAACCAGCAGTCGATCCCTGCCACACCCTGCGACTTTAAAAACGGAAGGATTCGGTAAGCTCCCGCCTGCTTGATATCCGAGCTTCCCCCATCGATCATCACATCCATCCCGTCACTCGTATGAATATAAATCCCGTCTCCCTGCCCGACGTCCAATACAACCACCTGTGCCTGTCTGGGAATACGAACCAAAAGAAGCATAATACTAACCGCAAAACTCATCTTCACAGCATTCTTTAACACATGATTCTGCCCGTGTACAGATTTTCGGCTGTCCCCATACTTTGTATACATCCAAATACATCCGGCTAAGATAAGTGCCTCCCCCGCCATCTGCCAAAGCTTTGGCTGTCCGGTAACATACAGCGCGCCCGGCAGCTTTAAAAACAGCTCTCCGGCACTGGAAAAATAGCCAAGCAGCAGCGTACACACATACAGGATTCCTTTAGACATCCATGGAAAAAGCATTGCCGGAAGGCATCCAAGCACTCCGCCAAACAGCCCCAAAATCAAAACGGCGCCCATAAGCGGCAGCACGAGCAGATTTAGTAAAATCGAATAGACCGGAATTTCATAATAATACCAAGCCGTCAAAGGAAGCGTCAGCATCTGCATCGAAAGGCTTAACAGCATCGTTTCTGTCAGCTTGTATTTGGGCTGAAAAATCTGGCAGATGCCTTTTCCAAGCAATACACCGCCCACTGCCGCAAATGAAAACTGGAATCCGGCAAGAAACAGGCTTCGCGGATCTTTCAGCAAGATCCATGCCGCTGCCGCTGCAAGGGCATTTCCACTGTCATACGCTCTGCCGCAGCACGCCGCGCCCAGATAAATGCCAAACATCATAATGGCACGCGCCGTAGAAACACTCATCCCAACCATTGCTCCAAACAGGAGCAAAAGCCCCATCGACAGTACTGCCGACCTCAAATAAGACACCCCCATTTTACGCAGCAGCCGAAACACCGCCGCGCCCAGAATCGAGATGTGCAGCCCGGAAATAGCAAGAATATGCGCAATCCCGCTGCGCCTGTACAGCTCCTTGGTCTCTTTTGAGAGCAGTGATTTTTCTCCAAGCAGCATTGCGCACAAAGTTCCTGCTTCCTTCGGCATATTTTGCTCATACACATCCGCAAGCCTTTGCTGCAAACGGTACAGGCGTTCCCGCAAACGGTTTGTACGTGCATTTACGACACGGAAAGACTCTTTGTCCGCATAGATTTTCAGCGTATATCCCTGGTTTTCATAGTACGCGCGCTCATCAAAATTCCCTTCGTTGCGCGCCTCGCTCCATAATTTTGTTTTTCCTGTTAGTACAATGGTATTTCCGATGACTGGTTCACCGGACGTAAGATCTGCATAAACGATAAGATTCCCGCAGAACCGAATGCCCTGCGAAGTATTCAGATAGCTGTCTGTCAGCCAGACAGTCCATGGAATCGCCTGATTTTCTGTTTTTGCCAATTGTTTGTCTCTTGCCTGTTTTTTTGTAACCCTGCCCTGTACGGATACCGCCTGGCTGTCTAAAATGCCCGCGGACTGGCGCATCAGCGCATTCGATACGGCATTCAGCCGCACCATCCCTATGCCAAACGCAAAAAGCAGAATTGCAGCCCGGCACCGTTTTTTCTTTTCCGGCAGCTCCCTGCGGACAAAGCACCAGACGGACACTGCCGCAGCAAGCACTGCCAATACGAGCAAGACAAACCCGTACATACCCATCCCGGCAGACGCCTTTTCGTATTCAAGCACTCCTTTTGACGCCAAAATCCCAAGGATATACAAAACTACAGCCTGACAGAGAAATCTGTCTGACACCCATTTCTCATCCCCTTTTTACTTTTCATTTTTCTTATAGGTTTTTTATTTTTTGTTTTTATTATCTGTTTTTCAATTAGCTTTTTTCTTAAGTTTTCTCTTAGCTTTTTTCTTAAGTTTTCTCTTGGATTTTTTCCTAAGTTTTTTCTTAAGTTTTCCCTTAAGTTTTTTCTTAAGTTTCCCTTAAATTTTTTCTTAAGTTTTCCCTTAGATTTTTTCTTAAGTTTTTCCTGAAATTTTCTCTTTAGTTTTTTTCTTTCGCCTCCTTGACATCCTGCACTACGACAGACCTGCCGTTATCGAGCTCTACATAGCTGTAATCCGCCCGGTACATCTGTGCCAACTCATAGTCGTCCCGGTATTTTCCGCTTGTATCCCCGTTTACCGAGATCTGCACACGGTCTATATTTTCAAGGGCGGCAAGGGAATTTACGATCGAATAAATGACAATCGGTTCCTGGATCTCATAGTTGTGATTTTTAAAATTTTCGTCCAGATTGACATAACATGAGCCGTCTACAACCGCTACGTTGATCAGCTTTGTCTCCGCCGGAATCGTCCCCTTCGTTTTTTCTGTTTTGGGGCCGCCGATCAAATGCTCCATAACAAGCTTTTCCATTGAAATATTGCTGTTATAGTATACTTCCTGCGTTTCCTTCACCAGCCCGTCCCCTGACTCATTTGCAAAAAACAGGTCGATCGTCGCATTCTGATAAGAATTGATCTGTTCTCCTGGATTTTCCACAAAAGAATCCAGCGTCATAGCACCGACCACCTCTCCCTTGCTGTCGGTCAGCGGTTTGCCCTTGACCGAAAAGCAGACACTTTCGATCCCATCGACCTGCGTCATTGTCTTTACGACGGCAAGGCGGCATAAAACCTCTGTTATCAGATCCATCTTATCATAAGAGCTGCTGAAATCGAGCTTTAAGCAGTCCTGCTCAACCTCCCACGACTGGATGCTGACCCCTTCCGGGATCGCTTTTACATAATCGAGCGTATCCGTATCTGTACCAAGCTTGTCTAACAGCTCCTGGATCAGCCCGTCTACCGACGTGTGCTCCGGCTCATATCCAGCCTGCACGATCTGCGTCTGTTCACTGTCCACATAGCTGATATCATACGGATAATCTTTCCGTTTGGAACCGCACCCGGACAGGCTGCCGGCAAAAAGTACGGCTGCCAGAAGAAGCGCTGTCTTTGCGCGTACTGTCTTTCCTGCACACATCGTTCTTAACCCCTTCCTGTCAAAAAATATAATTTAACGGAATCCGTACATTAAAAATCGTACCTTCGCCCTCTGTGCTGAACGCCTTGATCGCTCCCCGGTGCATCAGCACCACACTCCTTGTAATCGCAAGCCCGAGCCCTGTACCGCCGATCTCTGCCGAATGCGACTTATCTACACGGTAAAACCGTTCAAAAATACGGTCTAACGACTCTTCCGGGATACCCATGCCGTTATCCTCGACCTTGATATAGAAAAACTGGTGGTCTGCATTGAGCGAAACATGTACCCAGCCATTTTCCGCATTGTATTTAATCGCATTTTCCACAAGGTTGGAAATCGCCAGCGTCAGCTTGACTTCATCGACCTCCGCGGTCACCGGGCGAAAGCTTTCCAGCACAAGCTCCACATGCTTTTGCTCCGCAATCGGGCGCAGCCGTTTTAAAATAAGCTCCAGCAATTCATTGATATTGAGCGCCGCAATATTTAGCCCGTCCGCCGATTTGTCCATTTTCACAAGCGACAGCAGGTCGGTAATAATCTTATTCTCCCGGTCGATTTCATTGGTAATATCCTGCATAAACTCCTTATACAGCTCAACTGGCACATTTTCCTGCCCGTTTAGGGAATCCGCCAGCACCTTCATCGAAGTAAGCGGCGTTTTCAGCTCATGGGAGACATTGGATACAAATTCCTGCCTGGAATCGTCCAGTACCTTCATCCGGCTCAGCAGCTCATTCGTCCGTTCGCAAATCAGCTCCGTTTCCGAATACGTATGGATCATCAGCTCATCCTCCCCATAGCCCGCCTGGATTTCATCGATCGATTTGGACAGCTTAATAAACGGCTGCGCCAGCTTCGACGCGATAAATACCGCCAGCACAACGCAGACAACCCCCGCGGTCAAAGACACAATCGTCCCGATCTGGCTTAAATAGGCAATATGGGTCTGTGTAGAATCTGTGGACACACTTACAAGCAGCACGCCGATTACCTCGTCCAAAGCAGGATGGCGCACCGGAACGGCGATTTCGATAAAGCCGTTTACCGCATCATGCTTCGTCACATCCTGCCCCTGCACGCACTTGACCACTTCCTCGGAAATAATAATCTTATCGCTGTCAATGTCAAACGTATCCTTATGGATGCGCAGCGCACGGTCAATCACAAGTATCCTTCCGTCATAAATATTCGTAAGCTGCTCAAACTCTTTGTTAATAATCTCATTTGTATTGTCGTCCAAATATTCATAAGCCGCGATCTGGTCGGCAAGTATTTTGGACTGTGACAAAATGTCCACAGTCCTGACCTGGATCGCGCGCTTTTCATATCCACGGATCACGAAAAACCGCATAATCAGCATCGGCGCAAGCCCGAACAGCAAAAGCACCAGCAGCAGGCGGAACTTCAAGCTTTTCAAATAGTCAAGAATCTTTTTATTTCTATTCCTAGCCATGGTAATAATATCCGACTCCCCATTTGGTATGCACATATTTCGGCTCGCTTGGATTTTTCTCTATCTTTTCACGCATCCGCCTGACATGCACATCCACGGTTCTGACATCTCCTGGATAATCCGGCCCCCATACGATATTTAACAGCTTTTCCCTTCCATAGACCTTATTCGGATTGCGTACCAAAAGCTCCAGCAATTCAAATTCCTTTCCGGTCAGATTGACCTCTCGATCCTGGATAAACAGCCTGCGGCTCTCGCAGTCAAGCCTTAAGTCGCCGTCCTCGATCATATGCACCCGTTCCTCTACGACCTTCTTTTTGCCCGTCCTGCGCATAATCGCCTTGATCCTCGCCTTAACCTCCAGGATATTAAACGGCTTTGTAATATAATCATCCGCCCCGTACTCAAGCCCCAGGATCTTATCCATATCGTCGCCCTTCGCCGTCAGCATGACAATCGGCACATCGGAAAACTCCCGTACCCGCTGACAGACCTCCATCCCGTCCACCTTCGGCAGCATCAGGTCCAACAGGATCATATCATAAATACCAGCATTCGCTTTTTGCAGCGCCTCTTCTCCATCATAGGCGCAGTCCACCTCCATGCCGTCCTGTTCCAGACTGAACCGGATTCCTTTTACTATCAGCTTCTCATCGTCAACAACCAGAACCTTCTTTGCCATGCTAACCTCCATCGCTATTGTATCACTGTTATTTTATCCTGAATCCTCGCATACACGCCTTCACCGATCCCGCTCACATTCATAATCTCCTCAGCACTCTGAAACCCGCCGCTGCTTTCCCGGTAGGCAATAATATTAGCCGCCTTCGCTTCGCCGATCCCGCTTAACGTCATAAGCTCCTGCGCCGTCGCCGTATTCAGGTCGATGCGCCCATCCGTCTCCCGCGGTACGCTTCCCGCTTTTTCCGCATCCTGCGCCGCATTCTTCGCATTCCCGGCATCCTGCTGCCCGCCGTCTGTCTCCCCAGACTGCTGCTTTGCCAACTCCTTATGCTCCTTCTTTGTGAGCACTTCGATCATCTCGCCGTCCTCAATCTGCTTTGCCTGATTCAGTCCCTTTACATAAGCGTTTTCTTTCAGTCCCCCGGCAAGCGCAACCGCCTCATAGACACGGCTTCCCTGCGGCAGCTCAAAAACACCCGGATACTTGACCGCTCCGCAAATATAGACAAAACAAGTCTCCGGTTCTGCCTGCCCGCCTTGTGAACTTTCCTGTGCCGGTTCCTCACCCTGTGACTGGTCCTGATCTTGTGCCTGGCTTTGCAGGCCTGAACCATCTGCCTGCGTATCCTGCACTTTTGCTTCCAGATACATCTGGGAACCGCCTTTCGCCCCGCATCCGCACAGGCAGACAACGATCCCTATGCAAAACATGTATGCTGCTTTCTTTAATTTATTCATATGCATTCTCCTTTTCCTTTATCCAAAAAATGGAAAAGAAGTCCCTCAATGCCTGTCGTTACCATTTTAACGAAATTGTATGGGTATTTCAATAGAATTTTTAAATCTTCAGAAATATTTCAGAAATCTGCGCCAGACGCTTTCAGGCACAGCCACTGCCTGAACCTGTGTGCAGGCTGATACTGGAATCTGGATATCATGGAGCGCATTACTGTTTCCTGCGTGGTTTTACATAAGTATCGCCGCTGTTTAACCATTCTACGCAGGCTTCATATGCCATCTTCATAGAATCTTTTCTAATAATTTTCGTAGGATGGTATCTGCAATCCGCTTCCCAGGTTGTATAGATCCCTGCCTTCTTTCGTATGATTTTGGGTACTTCAATATCAATGCCTTTTTTATCACATTCCCGAATCAGCATATCAATGTCATGCCCCCATAAATTCAGTCCTTTTATATTAGCCTTTAACTTAATTGTTTTTTCAATAGCCTGTTGCGCATGATACGCTGCCTGAAGTCTCATCGGCTTATCGTTGGAATCCATATGATTCTTTAAAATATTCAAATCTGCCAAAATTAACCCTCTATACAGCATCTGCTCTTTTGTCATATAATATAACACCATCCTTTTTTATCTGTTCCCATAAAGTTGTACCCCGTACCCTTAATATATCCCTTTTTCCGCCAAAGCTTAAAATGTCATATTCTATATCGTTATAATACATATCATACAATGCATATTTAAACTTTCTAAATCTTTCACTTTCTGCCAGCTTTGCCGTAGTGATCTTTGTATTTTTAGACTCCACATACAAATCAATATCCGACTGCTCCGTATGGTCCCCGCGGGCAACCGATCCAAACAAAATCACCCTGCCAAGAATGTCTCCATACGCTTCACACAGTTCTTTCAGCTTATGAATACATTCTGTCCTGTCAATCCGCCCGTCTTTTTGCATCAGCACAGCATCCATTGTCATCTCTCCCTTCCTCAAAGAAAAATACGCACATCCCGCATTTGTATATCCTTTTTTGTATTATAACGCAAAAGTACATTATTTTACAATCGTATTTTTAAACAAATTTTCAAGGTAAAATTTAGTTAAATTGCACATAAGCACTCTCATAGGCTTCAAAAAAGAGGTTTGTCTGCTTTTGTAAAAATGCCTGGCAAAAAAACAGAACACCCCGGATTGGTTTTGCTGGAGATGTTCTGTCTGTATTAAATATCCTATACTTGTGTAAACCAGAATTGGAACGGTTTTGATTGTGTGTTGTATTTATGTACATAACGGGACGCTGGGAGAGGGGATTGGCACGCCCTGCCAGCGCCCGTTCCAGAAGGTTAAGAAGCTCTAGGCATCCTGCGGGGACGCTGTGGCACCGTCCGGGCGCGGCACCTAGTTCGCCCTGGCTAAACGCCAGCAGCTAAAGGTGCCGCTTGGCTTCGCCCCTGCGTGATCGAGCAGGATGCCAAGTGCTTCTAAACCTTCTTTCAAAGGCGCTGGCAGGGCGTGCCAATCCCCTCTCCCGGCTGGTTTTCGCAAATTCTGCAAAAATAGCGAGACATCGTGTGAAGCTGTATTAGGAGCAGATTCTTATTTTTTAGCTGTAATGGCACAACGATTTATTTTTAACTGGAAGGCTCGTTGCCTGTATACCTTAGATTATGTGAAGCCCTGCTTCCCATCTTTCAGCTATTTTTCAAAACTTCTGGTAAATATCCAGCCGCCGGCAACGAATACGGCAAGCTGTACTAGCTACTCTCAATGCTTCTCGAAAATAGCAGCAGCTTACAGCATGAAACACCGCAGCCCAATGAAATACCGCCATCAATATACCTGACGTCTTGCATCCTCATTTTGTAGCACTTGCGAAAACCAGCCGGGTGAGGGGATTGGCACGCCCTGGCTGCGCCTTTGGAAGAAGGTTTAGAAGCCCTTAGCATCCTGCT
>CAMUPC010000074.1 GCA_947090545.1 uncultured Eubacterium sp.
AAATATTTCCCATCTGAATCGCCTCTTTTCCTTTATTTGAACATGCCATCTTTTCCTTTTGTACAAAAGTACCGTTATTTTTTGCAGGATTTGGGTGTCCCACTATTTCACACTGCACAAACTATCTGAAAGCTGCTCTACTTCCGCGACAGTAAGCCCTGTATCTTCTGCGATTTCTTCCATCGTCATTTTTCCTCTTTTCAGCATTCTGAGCGCTGTTTCTCTCTGGTTTTGACCAATCCCCTGGCTAATTCCTTGGCTAATTCCCTGGCTAATCCCCTGGTTCAATATCGCCCTCGCGCTTGTTTCTATCAATGCCCCGCTCATCATATCACCTACACCTTTCCGCACATTCTCATACTTCCGTGCAATCTCCTTCATCACATCGCCGGAAAGCTCAATAATCGTCCGCTTGTCAAACGCCCCGATCTCTCCCTGCTGCTCCAGCCCGTCAAGCCTTTCTAAAATCTCCTGGTACTCCGCTTTTAATCCCGCCAGCTTCTGTCCATTACAGTTATACTCCGGGAAGCTTTTCTCATGGGAAAAGATGTAAAACGGGACCAGCATCAGCAGGCGTTTTTCAAAAATATCATCCAGCGAGTACGCCTGCACTTTCATAACCGGGACATCGTACTGGACCGTCCCGCCCGGCGTGACAATCACATATTTCATTTTGTCTGGCGTCTTTTTATAAGACCGAAGGTACAAAACCGCTGTATTTGGAAACGTAACAGTCAGTGTTTCCTCTGTGGCTTCGCCCTCGTCAAGCGCGATCTGCGCGTCATACTCAAAAAGCCTTATCATTATTTTCCCATCCGGCAGGCTGCTCTCGCACTCTACATGGTATTTCTTCGGTACTTTTCCAAAAACCGTAAAATTCGTGTCTGTAATCCGTTCTTTATTTGCTTCGTCCTGCTGTGCTAAAAAATGTTCATTCGGAAAAAAGCGGATTTCTTCCTCCCCTGTATAGGCTTCGCCGAAAATTTCATTAATCACAGGGATAATGAGCTTCTGGCAGTCATTGATGATTGTTCGGAATACTCCGTCATAAATATTTCCCATCTGAACCACCTCTTTTTCTTCCTTTGATCATACCATTTTTTCGTTTTGAATTCAATCACAGCGTACAATAAAAAAATAGAAAGCCCGTTTTACTATCTATCGGCTTTCTATTCTTTGATAATCTATAAATATTTCTCAAAAATTGAATTGATAACACACATGCTCCCAAATTCTTCCTTATGATTTGCCAAGCCCCAATTGATCTTCTTTCCGCCATGTTCTGTCACTGTACCCCATGACAAATAGCGAAACTCCCTCTTCCTATACAGTTCTGCTGTCTTATAATATAGAAATGTCATTGCATTCGATGACGCATAGGACGGATCTGTTGCCAGATACTGTGTATGCGCACATCTCACTTTCGGAAAAAGAAACACCATTGTCCCGGCAATCAGGCTTCCATGGCAGTAAACACCATAAAATTCAATGTTTCCTTCCAGCCGTTTCTTTAAATCCATCATTTCATTTACCGTATGTACCGGACTGACGTGATATTTCAACAAATTCTTCTCTACGACCGTATGAAACTGCTGGATATCATCCCGATCCACAAGCAGCTTAAACTCTAATCCTGCATTCAGGCACTTTTTGATGTTCCGTCTTTTCATTTTGGAAAAATTATGGAAAAGATCTTCTTGATAACTGTCATAATCTATATACAAATTTAATTCTCTGATTTCCTGATAGCCGCTGTATCCGAGATAAAACTTTACTGCATCCTGCGGATACAGGCACAGCCGTTCCATTGTCAGTTTCAGCACACACTTTTGAAACCCCTGTTCCCGCAAATACGTTTCAAGCAACTCAAATATCCTTCTTATTTTATTGATCCGCAGATATTCTTTGCTTAAAATGACCCCGCCATAGGTACTGCCCGCATGGGAATAAAATACTTTCTTAGTTCCTTCCCACTGGACACATGCCGGACAAACTGCTGCTATTTTTTGTTTTTCATAAATCCAGATGGAACAATCCTCAAACCTGCCGTTTTCATGATAATTTAAAAACCGCCTCTGCTGCAAAAAAGTCCCGTTCACCGAATGGCATTCTACGAAATAATCCCATGTTTCTGCTTGTGTATCTTGGTATGGTTTAATCGTAAACTCAGCCTTGCTTTCTGGATTATTTCCGGTTTCTTCCTTAAACAATTGTTGTTTTACCTTTCTCTTTCAAATCCCTGATTTTTTTTGCCGGTATTCCCGCATAAACCGAATACGCTTCTACATCCCTTGTCACAACACTCCCCGCCCCGATCACCGCACATTTACCGATTCGGACACCGGAAAGTATCGTCACATTTGCACCAATCCACACTTCATCTTGTATAACGATCGTTCCGCTTCGCGTAAGATGTTCCTTTACATAAGGTATCTGATTGATTTCGTATCCGTTGTTCGCCGATTCTGCACATACAAGCGTTACATTTGGAGCAATGGACACATGGCTGCCAATCGTTACAGATGCCGCATGTTCATCCTGAACCACCCTAAGCCCCAGATTTGCATAAGTGCCTTCTCCCATAAAAACCCCAAGCCGCTCCCAATATACCTTGCGTACTCTCGCATCTGTATAATAATAGGCGATCAGCTTGATAAAACGAAGTGGCATTCTCTCGGCGTTATTTAATAAAAATTGATACAGCCATTCATCCGCTGTTTTCAGCATCACTTTGCCGCCTTTCTTTTTCTTTCAAAAATGATTCACCGCCTGGATGACAGCATCCAGCTCCTGTTTTGTCATTCCATAATACAATGGAAGCGATAAAACCTGCTCCGCATACTGTTCCGTTACCGGCAGGCTGCCTTTTGGCATATTCAAATACTGATATGCTTCTGCTAAATGCGGCGGTATTGGATAATGGATCATGGTCTCAATTCCCAATGCATCCAAATATTGTTTCAGCCTGTCCCTTTCGCTGCACCGGATGACAAACTGATGCCATACGTGGGTTGCACGCTCGCGTACCATTGGCAGCTTAATTTTTTCATTGTGAATCTCTTTAGAATATACCGCACAGATTTTCTCTTTCTCCGCAATCAGCTCCTTGACATGCGAAAGCCTGACCCGAAGCAGGCCCGCCTGTATTTCATCCATCCTGGAATTTGCCCCGACGACCTTGTTGTAATACTTTTTTTCACTCCCATAATTACGGATCAGCTTCACTTTTTCCGCAATCTGCCTGTTATTTGTAACAACGGCTCCTGCATCGCCAAATGCCCCTAGATTTTTAGACGGATAAAAAGAAAAACATCCTGCATCGCCAAATGTTCCTGTCATCTTTTCTTGAAAACATGCCCCATGCGACTGCGCGCAGTCCTCTACCAGCTTTAAATGATGCTTCCTTGCTATTTTCACAATCGGTTCCATATTAGACGCCTGACCATATAAATGAACGACAAGAATCGCCTTTGTTTTTTCGGTTATTTTTTCTTCAATTCCTGCTGCATCCATATTATAATAGCAGTCAGGCTCCACAAATACAGGCGTCGCCCCATTGATTGTAATTCCCATCACACTGGCGATATACGTATTTCCCTGGACGATTACCTCATCCCCTCTTCCAATCCCCAAAGCACGAAACGTGATCCATAAAGCATCCAGCCCGCTTGCAACACCGACACAATCATGACACCCGATAAATTTGGCAAATTCGTCCTCGAAGCTTTTTCCTTCCTTTCCTAAAATATACCGTCCTGAACGCAGTACCTCCAGCGCCTTTTGTTCAAATTCTTCCTGGTAGGCAGCAAAACCTCTGTCAAGCCTGTTTGCCATTATTTTTTCCATCATTTACCACTTACCTGCCGCTTTCGCAAATTCTTCGTAATCACGAATATACTCCTCTTCATCGTAATGCTCGCTTGCAAGTACTAAAAGTACGGAATCTTCACTGAAATCATACATCTCTTTCCATACCATTGCCGGAAGATAGATCCCGGTATGCGGACGATTCAGGCAAAAAACAGCCTCATTGCCCTTCCCGTCCCTGACCTTTACTTTACTTGCGCCAGCAACATTGATTAAAACAAATTCTGTCTTTTTGTTTGCGTGTTTTCCGCGTACAACATCATGGCTTGAACCATAGATATAAAATACCCTGGAAATTGCAAACGGAACATCCTGCAAGCCTTCCGCAATCACCAAATGCCCGCGCTCGTCGCCATGCTGCTGGAACTCAAGCATTTTTACTCTGTCCATGTTGTGCACCGTAACCCTCCTAACTATCGCTTTTTTCTTTCAGCATTTTTCTATATTGATCAAGCTGTTTTGCCGCCGCTGAAAGCTGGCTGCTTAATACCGCATAACTGTTGTCATACGGCATCACCTGTGCACTCAGTTCATAAAAATCTTGATAGCCAAAATGATAGTTTTGTTTTAAAATTTTCCGTATCTCATCTGATTCCATCATCTCCATAAACTGATCGATGCAATGGCAGTTGCCAATATTTTTCAGCAAAAAAGCTCTCTCACAGTTTAACTCCTGTGGTGTAGCCGCTTGTGGATATACAAAATGCTTTCCAAAAAAACGGCGCAGCTTTTCATCCGGCATGTTCTCCAATAGTTCTTTTTGTATCAAGCTGTTTTCATGGATCAGGCGGGTGTTTTTCTTTTCATCCATCCTGCTCAGATTTCCGCCCTTTTTTAGAAACTGGCGGTAAAGCGTCAGGCGCTCCTGTATCAGATACAGCGGCGAATCTGTGAGAATGCCCAGCCATAAAGCATAATCCTGGAGCTGGAGCAGTGCGTTTCGGTATAATACTTTCGTCTTGATGGATTCTTTCCTGATCAGTGCGCTGGAAGCGCAGAATACATTTTGAAAATAAAACAAAGTTTCCATCCATTCTTCCTGCGTGCGGTTTTGCTGATTAAAAATCTGATACAGGGACATGCACTGCTCGTTGCAAACCTGTTTTTCATCATCGATCAGGTCACACAGCGTAAAGCAAGCTCCATAAGAAGGGTTCATCTCCATAAACTGAACCTGCTTCTCCAGTTTTTGCTCCTTCCAGATATCATCATGCCCTAAGGGTGCGATATATTTGCCGCGTGCCTGTCTATATCCGGCATTGGTGGCCCCGCACATATTCCGGTTTTCCTTCAGGTACAGGCGCTCGATCCTCTGGTCCTGCCCGGCAAGACGGTCGATCACGCTTCGGCTTTGATCTGTGGACGCATCATCCACGACAATAATCTGCAAGTTATGATAGCTTTGCTCCATCACGCTGCGCAGCGTATCCTCTATAAATTCCGCTCCGTTATAGACGGCAACAATCACGCTGACCAAAGGCGCCTCCTCTTTCTGGCTGCACTCCAAGCAGCTTTTTACCTGACGAAGCCATGGTGCGCATTCTTCCAAAAATTTGGATACATTCTTTTTTTCCCAAACGGCGTCCAGGTAAGACGGATAAAACTTTTTTGTCCAGCCTGCAACGTAGGCAACCCGATGGACTTCTTCGATCTGATGGTATATCTTGTCCAGTACTGCGATATCTTCTGCTTCTGTCTGCTCTGTCTGTGCGGCTATCAGAGCCTGCATTTTTAGAATCTCTGACTCCAGCTCGCGGCACAGCATCAGCGCTGCTTCCTGCTCTTTTTTCTGCGGGATCAAAAAGTTCTGGTGTTCTGTATGAACCTTCACATGCTTCTTACAATGATTCGCCATCAACCAAGCAAGCTTTTCCATGACCTTTTCCAAATCGACTCCGCTGTCCCCGGCAAGCAACTGTGCTACGGCAAGCGTCTCATCTTCCTTTTGTGCCGCCCATTCCAGAACATCTAAAAGGTCATCTACACGCTTATCATATTGCAGCCGAAGCAGCAGAAACCGATATAGCGCAAGCTGGCCCAAAATTTCTTGTATTGTATGTATGTGGCTGCAAAAACCCTGTTTTTTGCGAAGCACCTTCTCCAGCAGCATCACCTTGCTCAGCAAACCGAGCTTACAGAGCTTTTGGCTGCCACTGTAAAATTCCATCGTCTTGTCAATCAGCGCCTTCGCCTTTTCTGCCTCGCCTGACAGCAACGTTTGTTCAAAAAATGGAATCATTTCTTCTGTTTTTCTGGCTCGCAGCTGCTCGCTGGCAAGCGCTTTCTTTGTTTGATACCGATACCCATATGCACGATATTCCATGCAGAAGGCTTTCCTGTCAGCTTCATATGATTCTATCTCTCTTTGGACGGTGCCGCAGGCACACCATGCCGTCTTTTGTGAAACGATCCCTGTCTGAAATCCGGCTTTTTGAAATTCCACGCTTTGGGCAATATCGTAAAAATAAGAACCATGCAGCAGATCTTCCCGCCACGGAAGGTCATACCTGGTAGCCATCAGCATCCCGCAGACTGCTGCAACAGGCTGCACTGTTTGTACCATACCCGTATCCCACTGCTCCCAGTAATCCGCATCCTCCAAAAGCCTGCTGCTTCCAAGCACACCAAGCATTCCAAACGCAGGATTCTCCTGAAAAGCCTGTATAAGATCAGAAATAAAATTGGGATTAAGAATCAGTACATCCTGCCGCAGATACACCTTATATGCGGCATCTGATTCGCACATTGCCGCCTGGTATGCCCCTGCTATATTCTCCGTTCCCGCAATGCCGATTACCTCTGTCTCCATTCCGTCCGGGACATGCAGAAAAGAAAGGTAGCGCATACATTCCTGCATACTGATCTCGTCGTTATAACATATGATAAAATGAATCTTATCCACATCCGCCATCTTCCGTATTCCTCCATTTTGACTGTGCCTCGGCTGCCTGTTTACTCAGCGCTGCAAGCTCAGGATCTTGCGGAAAATATTCTGATAATTCCTGTAGAATCGGCGCCGCTTTTTGTACATTCCCATCTGCCAATAATCCGGCTATCTGTTTTTTCAGTGTCTGTGCCAGCGCCGCCATTTCCTCCTGCGGCGATGGATACGGCTGCTTATCGTCCTTCTGCAAGCTTAGCTGTTCCAGCAAATATTGGATTTCACTTTTAAATCCTGCAAAGAAAGATGCCGCATCCCGCAGCAGCCTGAGGTTTCTACTGCTTTTGTTTTGATCCCGTAATACCTGCGCGATGGCATAAACCGCACGGATATCGGCGGGCACTGCCTGACAGCCTGCCTGTTCCAAAAGTGCCGGATGATAATAGGAAGCCGCAAATGCACCCATCACCCCTGCATACTGGCAAAACAGTTCCATATCCTTTTCTTTTTTTCCTTCCTTAAAATATCTTACCTTCAATAAATAACCACAGACATACAGCTCCTGAACAGAAGCGGATCGTGGGCTGCATGACATCGCATATGCAAATAGCTGTTTTTTCAGACAGTCATGAAACTCCATATATCTGTTCCTGAAATACTCACTAAGCCACAGGACATCATATTTTTGTAACATCGCCGACAAGCGCCCGTGCTGTCTTTCTTTTTGCCCGTCGTCGGAAAGACTGACCAATGCAGCACCTAAAAGCTCCTCCCGCCATTCCTCCCACTGCTGCGGTGTCAGGCGGCACAGCGCGCTCTGCCACACCTTGTCTCCTGCCTGCATGACGTGTTCAAAAAAACGCCTGCGGTGATCTAAGATTTTATCCGGCATGATCTTTTCCAGCTCCATCAGCGCTTTTCCTTCTTCTCCCTTTCGGACATAAGCACAAAAAGCAATGACGTGGCTGTTTACAATATACGCATCATTGGTGCAGGTATGCAGCCCGATAAACGTACGCTGGCGGCTGTCATACGGATTTTTTTCATAACGCCTGCGATGCTTTTCATAGCGGCTGCAATATTTGAGTACCTCATCGTCCGGCATCTGGTAAAGCGCTGCTACTTCCGCCATATTATAAGCCAAAAAAGCTTTTTCCGCCTCTGTCAAGGCATATCTTTCCTGCATCAGCTTCGCATAAGAAAACAGCCGCCTGTCCCTGTTATTATGCAGGCAGGACAGCAGATTTACCGCATGAAGCCTGCCGCTGTATTCATCCGGCAGCTCCCGTTCCATGGAAAGCCCCCGAAACATCCATGCGATTGCTTCATCCGTATAAGCCTGGCATTTCAGCTCATTTGCCAGTTGGAAGTTGTACCTGAGGTTCTTAGGATATTCATATAAGTCAAACAGTAAAATGGAAACATTGCGGACATATTTTTCCTCTGCCTTTTTTTCATCATCACTTACAAATCCATAATGATGTGTATAGGCAGACAACTGGCAGCATTTTCCGGTATCCGGCACAATCAGCGCATCGTGGATACGCCCTTCAAAATGCAGGCCAGGGGTAATACGCGCCATCCTGGGCGTATGGACATCATGATAAACCATGCCGGAAAACATCTGATAATTTCGCTGTATATAGGTAGCAACATCGCATTTTCTGTAATAGCCGCTTTTGAAAAATGTTAAAATCTCTCCCACATCTTCAAACCATTCGTCGTCATCGATCGAAAGATACCATAATCCTCTTGCGTTCCAGATTCCTGTATTTCTCGCTGCCGACATATTATTACACCACGGAAATGACACAATTCTTGCTCCGTAATCTCTGCATACCTCAATTGTACCATCGGTACTTCCCGTATCAATCACTAGCAGCTCCGCATCCAATTGATCCAGCAGAGGCTTCACATGCGACAGGCATCGGTCAATCGTATCGATCTGATTGCTGACCGGAACGCCTATCGTCAAAAGCAGCTCCCTTCCGCCGTATTTTCCATTTGTATACTGCGGATTTTTTTTGTATCGGTAATTTCCATTTTCATCCGCAGTCGGCACCAGCGTTTTCGGGTCAAACGCCGCTTTTGGAATCTCTGTGAACGGCGGCACCGTAATCACCTTTTCCCATTCCTTGCTTTTGCTGAAAATATCCCCAATCTGAATCTGGTCCGATTCAAGCTCATATCGCTGCGCATAACCGCACAGCGCATTCTCCGCCGAAAAACTATCTATCTGTTCGATATACCGCATTTCCCAAAACTTTGAATGCACGTTCCTGTCATCTGTAAAACAGACGTAATCCACTCCTTTTTCCTGGATCACTGGCGGATAGGGAAACGGCAGCATCGTTTTTGAGCGGTCAAATTTTTGATAAATTACTTTTTTTCCTGTCTGTTTTGTCATCTCTTTGTTTCTGTTCCAATCTCTAACATCGTCCCCATACTCTTTTACAAATACTGTGCGCCATGTATCATATTGCTCCAGATTTAAGATATCATTATCATGCAGGCACCATGGATCTTCCATATGCGGCACCGCTACCTTATATCCTGCCTTCCAAAATTCCAGTGACTGAGAGCAGTCATAAAAATCCCATCCCCTAAACAGGTCCTCTCTCCACGGCAGGTCATACTGCGTCGCCATAAATAGCCCGTCCAAAACAACGGCTTCCTCATATTCTCCCTGTATTTTGGAAAAGACACAATGGTTTTTCGAGTCAACCAAATCTGCGTACAGTTCCCCAATATAGCTGTCCCTTCCCTCCGACCACGGGCACCCGTCTGGCGGAAGCCTTGTTACGCCGACAACTCCAAGCATTCCAATCTGCGGATTTGCTGTAAACAGCGAGAGCATATCTGTCAGCAGCTTCCGATGAATCAACAGCACATCTTGGTGCAGATAAATCTTATATTTTGCGTCCGACTCCCGCATTGCCTGGTTATAACCCTGTGTCATACACGCTGCACCGTAAATCACCTTTGTTTCGATCTGGAAGCCCTGCGGCACCTCTAGCTGCCTGATATACAGCAGGCATTCCTTTGCCAGTTGTTCCTGATTGGAACACAAAATAAAACAGATTTTATGGCTGTCCATGCTCTGCCTCCTTTGCATACCGGCACGTCTTGGCAAAATAATCTGCTTTGTCCGGGTATCTGTCCATCAGCTTTTCACACACCTGCTCCTTCTTAAAAATATTGGTCAGCAAAATAAAATCCAGCAGATATTCCGATACATAATGTGTTTCACAATACGTATAAAACTCTTCCTGAGCTTGTCTTGGAAGATCAAATTCCAGCCTGCGCATCAGAAGCTTTAAGCATATAAAATGCTGTGCCAGCTTATCAAGATCCGTGGAAGCATCAAAAACCGTATGCTCTGCATTGTGCTCTGTTTCTGCATAAAACACCTGTATCAGATTTTTCAAAACCAGCAGCGGAACATCCATCTTTCCCGTTTTTTCTATAGACAGAAGCATTTCCCATGCTTTTAAAATCTCTCCCTGGTTCAAAAAATCCTGTATCTGTCTTTTTTTGCCTGTCATATTTCGCTCCTATAAAAAAGGCACGCAACGCCGAAGCGAAGCGTGCCTTTTTGCGTCATGCTGCCTGAACCTTAAGTATCACCTGTAAATTACTGTAATAAGGAAAGAATACCCTGGTTAGACTGATTTGCCTGTGCAAGCATAGACTGGCCAGCCTGTGCAAGAATGTTATTCTTGCTGTATTCCACCATTTCTTCTGCCATATCTGTATCACGGATACGGGATTCTGCGGTCTGTGTATTCTCAGCAGCCGTATCCAGGTTGGAAATCGTATGCTCCAGACGGTTCTGGATTGCGCCCATGCGTCCACGTACCTGAGATACTTTCTTGATCGCAGCGTCAATCTTATCGGTTGCCTTCTGTGCGCCTTCCTGTGTGCTCAGATCGATCTTATTGCCGTCTACGCCTAAGGACCTTGCGGACATATCTTCGATCGAGAAGTTCATGGTCTGTCCGTAGTTTGCACCAATCTGTAAGGTAATGCCTGTGCCGGAAGCTACCGAGTCATAGCCTACCTGCCCCCAAAGAGCCTTTTCACTGCCAAGACCAGAACCGCCGCCCAATGTAATATCACCGCTTGTTGCAGATCCATCTGTTACAAATAATGTATCTGGTTCATCTGGTTTTGCACCGCTTAAAGTTACGTCAAGGTCAAATCCTGCCTCTTTCAGAATATCTTCGATATCTTCCGCTGTATATTCTTTTCCAGCCGCAAGATGGATCTTATACTCACCAGCCGTAACCGCATTCACATTACTGGTTGTAATCGCAGTCGTCGTTTCAACCTCTTCTTTTCCTGCTTCTTTATCAAATGCAAATGAGAATTTTGTTCCGTTAAATTCAACACCGTATTTATTTGATGTAAGCTTAATCTCATTTGCTCCGACAAATGTGCCAGCAGCCATTGTTACAGCAGCCGAAGTCGCTTTTACACCTGCCGTCGTCGCTGTGCCTGCTGTGGTTGCCGCATCAGCAGCAAAGATTCCGTTTTTCAGCGTTACTTTTACTTCGGCTGGCGCGCCTGTAGCAGTACTGTCTTCCTGTTTTGCATTTGCAATCAGCTCGTCAATCTCATCCTGCGTATACACTTTATTCAGAGAAAGATTTAATGTTAATGTCTTGCCTGTTGCATCCCAAATCGCAGTTTCCTGTCCAACCTTTGTATCTGCTTTCGCACTCGTTGCAACTTGAATACCACCGACATTCGATGTTACCAAAGCACCATCTAAAGTAGCATCCACAATACCAAACTTCGGTCCAGATCCAGTCGTAGCGCTGCTTCCGCCAAGGCTGCCATCCAACAGCTTCATCGTATTAAACTCTGTCGTCTCTGAAATTCTGGTTAATTCTTCCTGTAACTGCGTAATCTCGTTCTGAACCGCTTCACGGTCGTCGTCTGTCTCTGTACCGTTCGCTGCCTGGATCGAAAGCTCGCGCATTCTCTGTAAAATAGAATGCTGCTCATTCAACGCACCCTCAGCCGTCTGAATCAGAGAAATACCATCCTGCGCATTCGTAGAAGCCTGGTTTAACCCGCGGATCTGGCTTCTCATTTTTTCAGAAATGGAAAGCCCTGCTGCATCGTCCGCTGCACGGTTGATCCGAAAACCACTGGACAGCTTTTCTGTGGACTTAGACTGTGCGCTTGTTGTAACACCAAGCATTCTGTTTGCATTCATTGCTGACATGTTGTGCTGTACTACCATCGACATAATATTTTCCTCCTTGTCTTATAATGCCGCAAATCCGTTTGCGTGCATGGGAAGCGCCTGTTTGCTTTTTTCAGGCTGCTTGCTTTCTTTTTTACTGATGATTTATAATAAGCAAAGGCCCTAGGTTTCCTTTGCGCTATTACCTGCTTTTGCTACCGTAATGCTCCTGCACCGGATCGGTATATTTTTCCTGATTTCTTCCGGTCATCCATAATGATTGCCCTGATTTTTTCCTTTGCCTCTTTGGAGAGGTCTTTGTCTTTATAGTGGTGTACCATGTTTCCCGGCTCTTCCGCTTCCTTGTATTTTTCCAAGGCGGCGCTTCTTGCGATGTTCATGGACTTTGGCGCATCGATTAAAATACGCATGTTGTTTGCGCTTCCTCCGGCAAATACGACCTTGATGTCATTGCCTACGAGCACGTATTCTCCTGGCTTTACGGTTAATTTCAGCATAGGAACCTCCTTGTTTTGTCATTTCATCTCCATAATGAATGTGTCCCATGCAACAGTTTGTATTAAAATGTTGCATGGCTTAACGAATACATAAAGATAAACAGGAGGTTTACTATGAGTACAACACAGCCAATCCGAAATGCTGCGGAAGTAGAACAACTGAAAAATTATTATTACGAGAAAAAACCAAATCTGAGAAATTACACGCTGATCTGCCTGGGCATGAACTCGGCGCTTAGAATCAGCGACCTGCTGGAATTAAGCTGGAAGGACGTGTATGATTTTGAGAAAAGCTGCTTCTTAAAGCATTTGTCGGTCACAGAACATAAAACCGGCAAGCAGACGCAGATCGCGTTAAACCACAGCGCCTTGGAGGCGCTTAAGGTGTATATGGACAGCATCCCCGCGCCGAAGCCGGGGCAGTATTTGTTTCCGGGAAAAAAAGAAGATACGCATTTAAGCCGCTCCCAGGCATTCCGCATGATCCGGGAAGCGGGACAGGAGCTGCATTTTGAGACAGGCATCAGTTGTCATTCGCTGCGCAAGACTTTTGGCTACCATGCGTGGAAGTCCGGGGCGCAGCCTGTGATGTTAATGAATATTTATAACCATTCTTCGTATCAGATTACAAAACGGTATCTGGGAATTGACCAGGACGATAAAGACAAGCTCTTTTTAGATGTGAATTTATAAAAAATTTTTTTATTTTACCTGTTAAGTATTTTTTATTTGCTCCGATATATAAAGTGTAAATAAGGATGCAACAATTTAATACAAATTGTTGCATCCCTTTTTTATTATTCCTGCCCATTTTAAAGGAATCCATGCAAATGCTCAAAAGATATTTGAGAAAAACTCTGTGAAAGTGATACAAGCCTATCAGCTCGTCAAAATCTCATTATTTATGTCCCGGATTTTTGCGGCATCCGCCCGCACGACCTTTTTTCCGGGCAGTATCCAAGCGCCTCGCATTTCGGCATAAAAAAGTGCTCCACTAAATACGCCCATTCCTCTGACCATTCTGCCAGCTTCCCGCAGATATCTCCGAACATCTCGCGGTATTCATGGTAGGCGCGGCTGCACATCCGCTGGCGGCTCATATCAACCAGGCTGCGCAGGTTGCGCCTGTCCACGATCTTGGTCGTCATGCCAAGCGGCAGCAGCAGCGCGGCGTCCTCCCGCTTAATGCCGCAGCTTTCTTCGAGATATCTGCATGTCTCGCTGATTTTTTGCATCGTCTCTTCGTATCGGATACGCGCTTCTTCGTTGTGCGCCACCGCAGGTGGAACCACATAAGAAAACTGCTGGTAATCTACATACCGGGTGCTTGCCTGCAAACGCGTCGGCGCTCCGCTGATATGAGTATACCATTCTCTGATCACGCGCGCAGAATAACCGTCCAGCACCATCTCCACATTGACGTATTCCATCACCCTGCCATGGCCTGAGATCAGGCAGTCCAGCCCGCGCTTATAGTTTTTTTCCTGATTCGAGATATCCGATCCCCAGCAGATCCCGGCACGGCTGCCCATCAGGGTAATCGGGCTCTTTGTCGTTTCTTCTAAGATTGTTACCTGTCCCATTTATGGTACTCCTTTTGTTTTTTTCGTTGTGTCCTGCCTGTGCATTAGCGCACCTGTCCGTCTCCGCAGATGACATATTTATAAGTACACAGCTCCGCTAATCCCATCGGCCCTCTTGCATGGAGCTTTTGCGTAGATATGCCCATCTCGCAGCCCAGCCCGAACTCCCCGCCGTCGGTAAAGCGTGTCGATACATTCACATAGACTGCCGCGCTGTCTACGGCTGCCGTAAACTGCTCTGCCGCCGCCTCGTCAGAAGTAACGATCGCTTCGCTGTGCCCGGTGGAGTGCAGATTGATATGCTCGATCGCTTCTTCTACACTGTCTACGATCTTGACCGCGAGAATATAGTCTAAAAATTCCGTGTCAAAATCTGCTTCCCCTGCCGGCGTGCCGTTTATAACCGCCGCGGCTTCTTCATCCAGCCGAAGCTCTACCGGCTGCTTTCCTTCTGCCTTGCGCTTGGTACAAAGCGCCTCCTGCATCATCGGCAGAAACTGCTTTGCCGCCTGCCTGTGCACCAGGCATACTTCCTGCGCATTGCAGACGCTTGGGCGGCTCATTTTTGCATTTTCCACAATGCGCACCGCCATCGGCAGATCCGCCGCCTGGTCGACGTAGATGTGGCAGATGCCTGTTCCGGTCTGGATACAAGGCACGGTCGCCTGCTCGACACACGAGCGGATCAGCCCCTTGCCGCCGCGCGGAATCAGCAGGTCTACAAAGCCCTCGGCGGTCATCAGCTCATTTGCGCTGACGCGTGTCGTATCCTCGATCAGATTGACCGCCGTGCGCGGCATTCCCGCTTGCGACAGCCCATCCTGCATCGCTTCGACAATCGCGTGGCAGGTGCGCCATGCTTCCTTGCCGCCGCGCAGCACACAGACGTTGCCGCTTTTGATCGCCAGCGCCGCCGCGTCGCTCGTTACATTTGGGCGGCTCTCATAAATAATCGCAATGACGCCCATTGGAACCGCCTTCTTTTGAATGCGCATCCCGTTCGGGCGCACGATTTCCGAGAGCACCTTCCCGACCGGGTCGTCCAGCGCCGCTACTTCGCGGATGCCCTCTGCCATCGCTTCTATGCGCGTTTCATCCAGCATCAGGCGGTCTAACATCACATCCGATATCGTTCCTTTTGCTGCTTCTAAGTCCCGCTTGTTCGCTTCCAGTATTCTTGCTGTATGCTCCGGTTTTCCAAGCGCATCCGCCATTTGCAGCAGCGCCTTATTTTTCCTGTCCGCATCAGCCAGCATCAGTGCTGTTTTTGTCTCTTTTGCCTGAATTAAAATCTCCTGCGTTGTCATAACGTCTCCTTTTTCCCAAGAAACCGTGTTCCCACAGATTCCCCTTCCACAATATTATAAAGCTTGCGCGGCCTTGCGCCGTTTGCAATGACCATATCCGTGCCGTGCTCCATTACGATCTCAGCCGCATGGAGCTTCGTTACCATACCGCCGGTGCCCAGGCTGCTGCCCTTCCCGTCCGCTGACTCCATCAGTTCCGGGGTGATCTGCTCCACAAGCGGGATGAGCATGGCATCCTCGCACTTATGCGGGTCTTTTGTATAGAGCCCGTCAATATCGCTTAACAGCACAAGCAAGTCCGCATCCACGCTGCACGCCACCATAGCCGCCAGCGTATCGTTTTCCCCGACAGAGATCTCATCCGTAGCGATCGTATCATTTTCATTGACGACCGGGATGACGCCGAGTGCAAGCAGGCGCAGGATCGTATTTTCAAAATTCCTTTTGCGGTCTGCGTGGGTAAAGTCCTCTCCGGTCAGAAGGATCTGGCCGACGATATGGTTGTATTCTCCAAACAGTTTATCGTAGGTATACATCAGCTCGCACTGTCCTACTGAGGCTGCTGCCTGCTTTGTGGGCATATCTGCCGGGCGTTCCTTTAAGGAGAGCCTGCCGGTTCCCATGCCGATGGCGCCGGAGGATACGAGGATGATTTCGTTGCCTGCGTTTTTTAAGTCACTTAAGGTTTTTACGAGAATCTCCACGTGGCGGATGTCTAGGCATCCGGTTGGGTATGCTAGGGTGGAGGTTCCTACTTTTACTACAATGCGCATAGTTTCTCTTTCCGTTTCTGTTTTTGTATTCTAATTTTTTGTGTTTTGAGTGTGTGTTGGGTTTTCATGGGGGGACGCTGGGAGAGGGGATTGGCGCGGTCTGCCGGCGTCCATTCCAGAAGGTTAAGAATCCCTAGGCATTCTGCTGGTACGCTGTGGCTGCGTCCGGTCGCGGCACCTAGTTCGCCCTGGCTGACGCCAGCAGCTAAAGGTGCCGCTGGGCTTCGCCCCTGTGTTATCGAGCAGAATGCCAAGAGCTTCTAAACCTTCTTCCAAGGCCGCCGGCAGACCGCGCCAATCCCCTCTCCCGGCTGGCTTTTCCATGTTCCACAATCAGTAACGGCTCACAATGTGCTTTCGGGGAGCCGAATGTAGATGCTTGCGTCCGGGCTTTTTATTTAGAGCCTGCGATAGCCAGCCGGAAGAAGGTGGGAGAGCTGGGCTTCCTTTCCTATAGCGTTAGAGTTTTCCTAGGCTCCACAAAAATAACGACACACAGCGCTGCCTTCTGGGAGCCGGATACAGCTTGCGGCTGGGCTTCTTATTTAGAGCCTGCGATAACCAGCCGGAGGAAGGGGAGCGGGACTGGCTTCCTGTGACTGTGGAAAAATGTTAGGAGCCCTTAGCATCCTGCTCGATA
>CAMUPC010000075.1 GCA_947090545.1 uncultured Eubacterium sp.
CTGGCTGTAAGCCAGGGCGAACTAGGTGCCGCGCCCGTCCGGTGCCTCAGCGTAACCGCAGGATGCTTAGGGCTCCTTACATTTTGGAACCGGAACAGGAAGCCAACCCCGCTCCCCTTCCTCCAGCGTCCCTATCTCAAAACCCCCACTGACATCTACCCCACAAAATCCCCCTCATTCCTCATTAACAATAACACTTACAGTTTGTATAATCCCCCTAACACAGCATAAAAAAACTACAATAAATACACCCCTGGCTCATCAGAAAGAACCACCTGAAAAACTGCTGAACATAAAATCTATATAACGCCCAGCCCATCTATGAATCACAACCAGATCTTTAAAACTCCAAACGCACAAAAAAAGCCCCGCCGCATCCTACTAGAATAGGAAGTCAACAGGACTCTTTTTATACTGTAAGTACCCTTATTAATATCTTTTAATCTTTTTAGAAGGCGTTTTATCAAACTCTGTTTCACGTACCTTCAGGCTGTACACCTTCTTATGCGCAGGCGCCGACTCATTATATCCGTCAATAATCTCCTGAAGCGCCGCTTTGATATCAGTAATTTCTTTTTTCTGCGCGTATTCCAAATCCGGGAAAATCTCCGCTTCAATCACACCCTGCGCATCGCGCACTAAAATCTCCTGTACAAGCCGATTGGAACCAATTTTATTTTCCAGCTCTTCCGGCGATACATTTTCCCCATTTTTCGTAATAATCAGGTTCTTTAACCGCCCAGTCAGATGAATATAGTTATCCGCATCCACATAACCCAGGTCACCAGTGCGCAGCCATCCGTCCACAAGCGTTTCTTCAGTTTCCTTCGGCATCTGGTAATAACCCTGCATGACGCTGCTGCCACGAACCCACAGCTCGTTGTCCACAGTCTTTGCCTCGCAGTTTGGCATCAGCTTCCCAACGGTATCCTTGCGGATGTCCCAGCTTAGGTTGGTGCTGATTACCGGAGCGCATTCCGTCATGCCGTACCCCTGCAAAATCGTAATTCCATAACGCTCAAACAAGTCGATCAGCTCTGGGTTCAGATACGCGCCGCCGCTGCAAATCGTATGGAGCTGGTCGCCGAACACTTCTTTTTTCACAATCTCAGGCGGCAGTGCGGCTGCTTCCTCCAGCTTTTTGGCAAGCGTCTCGATCATAAGCGGAACCATCAGGATCATGTTCGGCGCAAACAGCTTGATATTTTTTGCAACACGAATCAGGGAATCGTTGATGCAGACCACGCTGCCCAAAGAAAGCCCTTTTAAGATATCCATGCTCAGGCAGTAGGCATGATGGATCGGCAGTACAGATAAGACAACCGTCCTTGGCGGAATCTTCATATCCAGGCAGGTAGCATTTTCCGCCATATTGCGCTGCGTAAGCATCACGCCCTTGCTCTTTCCGGTTGTGCCGGACGTAAACATAATCGTACAAAGCGCTTCTGGATTTGCCCAATATTCAAAGCCGCCCGCATGTTCCTTTAAGAGCTGTGCAAAAGAAAGAACCTCGTCTGTGCTTTCCTGCTGCTGAATGGAAATCAGATATTTTAATTTCGGGCAGCGCTGTTTTGCGATCGCAAGCACATCCTTACGTACTTCGTCTACGACAAATACCGTAACGTCTGCACGGTCTACCAGCTCGCACATTTCCTCTGCCGGCAGGGAAACGTCCAGCGGTACGGCAACGCTGCCGGAATTGACGGTGCCAAAATAAGCAACGAGCCACGGATAAGATGTCATACCCGTCATCGCGATATGGCTGCCCTGCTCGCCGAGCGCCTTTAACACACACGAAAAGCTCTCGCTGTCCTGCTTTAACTGTACATAAGATTTTGCCTCTATCTCATCTTTTTTTATTTTATAGCGAACCGCGTCTTGTTCGCCAAATTCCTGTGCGGCATGTACGATAATCTCACGAATGGTATTGCAAACCATAATTTCATCCTCCTTTTTTGGTACAGCAGCCCCGCTGCACCAGCTCCACTAATCTGCCAGTGTTTCCAGATAATCTACGGCTTCCTGTACCGTACGGATTTTTGCCGCTTCCTGCTGGTCGATCTCGATATCAAATTCATCCTCGATCTCGCCTAACATGCTCATAAAATCGAACGAGGTAAACTTAAGGTCTTCCATAAAACGGGACTCCGGCTTAACATCGGATGGCTCCACTTCTACATAGTTGCTGATAATCTGCGCTAATTTTTCAAACATTTCGGCTTCCTCCTTATTAAATCAGCTTAATGATCTCTCCGACAGAAAGGTTCGGATTTTCAATTCCCTTAAACATAATCTTGCAAAGATAATAATACAAATATTCCAACTGTTTTCTGCTGACCGCGCGTACCTGGTGTTCAAAATTAAAGTCCAGCCCATTGTCATCCGGGCGGTGCATAACGGTCAGGTACATCGCCTGTGTTGTGGCACCGTTGGAATACCATTTTGTCTTATACTTGATGCCGCCCAGCTTTTCCAGCCCTTCATCCTGAAGCGTCATCGGCTGGTAGGTTAACGCCATCGGCTCATACGTCTGGCCAGGCGCTGTCGGGTACAGCTTGCTGCGGTATGCAAAATAGGAAACCGGGTCAAAGTTGGCATGGCGGAACATTTCGTTCTGGCGGTCGCGGATCTCATAAATTGCATCGATAAACGTGCGGTCTTTGGAGATAATCGTACGGAACGGGAACGAGTGGATTCTCGTGCCGCCGGATTTTTTCTCTTTTAATGTCGCGCGCCTTGCAATTGCCGAATTGATCGAAACATCGTCGTTGCCGTTCATCTTCTGGAAATAAGTACGCAGCCCCATCAGCAGCAGGCAGGTTAAGGATACATGGTATTTTTCACAAAAATCCATCAGGCGTTTTGTCGGTTCTTCTTCGAGATGGAAAATATCGATGTCCGCATCGACAGAATCGGATACATTGACTGCCGCGCGCAGGTCTGGATTGCCGGATTTTTCACGTTCCATTTCCAGCCTTCCGCTGCCGTCAATCCCATTGTAGATCGGCTCTGATTCTTCGATCAGCTTGTGGAAAAATTGTTCGTCGCGTGCTTTCGCCTTGCTTCCCGCTTCATAAGCAAGGTCTTTTTGGATCTGGTCGATATAGGAAGCCATTTCCTTTGGATATGCTACATCTTCATACATCGTATGACAGTACAGCTCGATAATGTCGCGCAGGAAACAGATCAGTGACTGTGCGTCCATCATCCGGTGGTCTGCTAACAGGTACACACCGCAAAATCCGTCCGGCGTCTTAATCATAACGACACGGTTCATCGGAATATCCTCGTCCACAAACGGCACTCTCGTCCATGCACGCATGGTTTGTTCCGCTTCCTCCATGGTCTTTCCGGTAAAATCCACAAACTCGATCTCACGGTCCTCCTTTTCTACGACGTACTGATACCATGTGCCGTCTTTATCCTTTGTAAAACGCACACGCATACATTCGCTGCGTTCATAAGCCTTGTAAATACTGTCCCGCAGCACATTCCAGTCTAAATCTACCTGGATGGTCAGGCTTGTCCCAATATTTAAAACCTCTTTTTTCGGAGAAAAATTCAGATAATAAAAATGAAACTTCTGTGCGTTGGTCAGTGGATAAACCTTATATCCTTTTCTTGTTTTCATGCTTTCATAACCCCTTCTAAAAACTCCGTCATTGCCTGTTCATAAGCTTCCATATCTTTATAGTAACTCTCAGCATGTGCCGCGCCTTTTATAATCAGCTTTGTCGTATCAGACGCACAGTTTGCTTCGATCTCGTCACACATGCTGCATGGCACAAAAGTATCCGCATCCCCGTGAATCAAAAGAATCGGCACCGTTGCCTTGCGTACCTCCCGCGCAGCGTTGCATTCATCCAGCCCGTAGCCCGCTTTTTTCTGGTTGACAGCATCTGTAATCTGCATAATAGGAAATGCAGGCATATGGTACATCGAATGCAGGACATGGGTAAACACCTTTTTCGGCGAAGTAAACGCACAGTCAGAAATAATGCCCTTTACCTGCTTTGGCAGCTTTAAGCCGCTCGTCATCAGCACGGTAGACGCGCCCATCGAAATGCCGTGCAGGATGATCCGCACATCATCGCCGCACTGACGGATCACCCAGTCGATCCAGGCACACGCGTCAATCCGGTCTAAGCATCCAAAGCCGATATACTCGCCCTCGCTTTCTCCATGCGCACGCTGGTCTACCTGGAGCATACTGTATCCGCGTGCCAGGTAATATTCTGACAAACCGCAGAAATCACTCATCGCCTGCCCGGTATATCCATGGAAGCAGATCACCAGCTTGTCCATATCCTGTGGGAAAAATACCGCATGAAGCCTTAAGCCGTCCCCGGAATTTTGATAAACGTCCTCATGCGCATACGTAAGCATCCGCTCCTTGCGCTCCTGGATCAGCGGCATATACTGGTTCCAGTCCGTGCCCGCCATCTTCATCGTACGCCCTACATCCGCCTTGCTGCGCTTCATTGTCCTGCGGTATAAATAGGCGGAAGCCCCTGCCTCCGCAGCCGCAAGCGCTCCTGCTGCCAGTGCCGTTGTTTTTAATAATTTCTTCATAGCTCTCCGTTTCTGCAAGCCTAAACTGCTTATTTGCCTTTTTTGTCAATAAATTCCTTTAAGCGCAGCGCTTTGCCGATATCGCCTTCTACCTTGAGCTTTTGCAGCGTAACCGCCATCACAGGGTCCAGCTTGCCGGACGCAATTTTCATAAAAGTCTCTGCCTTTCCGGTAAACATGGCATCTCTGTCAAAATACTCATACGGCTCCACGTAGATCGCGCCGTCTTTTACTTCTACATAAAAAATCCCTTCCGCATCCCCCACAATGTTAAACTGGTACGCAAGATGCTCGGTAATATCACTGACATCCGCCTCCATAAATTTGCCTTTAATTTCCGAGAAAAAATCTGCATATGTCATTACAATACCCTCCATTTAAAATTCGACTATTGGTCGGTTCTTATTTAAGACTACAATATCACTTTTTCGACCATTGGTCAACCATGAATCTCCGAGAAATATCACAAAAAAATATTTCATTTTTGTGAATCTTTTTGTCAAAAACTGTGCTATAATAATCAGCAACACACTTTTATCTATTAGGCATGAAACATACAGACAGCAGAATAATCATTTATCAGGAAGGCGGGAGAATATGCCAGACATTTCAAAATATGACCAAATCCTGGACGCGCTCCAGACGCTAATGGTCAACAAAAACATGCAGACGATTACCGTCAGCGAGATTGCGCAGACTGCCGGTATCGGCAAAGGAAGTATCTACTATTATTTTTCTTCCAAAGAAGCTGTTTTGGAAGCGCTGATCGAACGGAATTATAAAAAACCTCTGAATACAGCAAAAGACCTTGCAAAGCGGACAGATATCCCGCCCTTTACGCGTATGGCAATGATTTTGCAGGCATGTCGGAATTCGTCCGCCGAATATCTCGACCAGGACAAGGTGCACTCAGCCGTCAGCGCGCAGGAACAGGCATACCTGCACCAGAAATACCTGCATTACCTGATCGGGGAGCTAAAGCCGGATTTGACAGAGATTATCGAACAGGGCATCGCAATCGGCGAGATTCACTTTGATTATCCTGCCGCGCTTGCTGAGATTGTGCTGATTGTACTGACTGTAAAGATGGGCAACTTGCTGCTGCCCTCCTCACAGGAAAATATTGAAGAAACGATGCGCGCTTTAATTTCGCTGCTGGAAAAAGGGACGGAGAACCCGCAGGGATCGCTGAATTTTTTGCTGGCGCTGCAAGAGGATGGTGCGTGAATTAAATTGGGGAAGCTGGGATTGTAGCTGTTTTTCGCTGTTTTGATCGAGTGTTGCGGGTTTGCTCGTATGAGGACGCCGGGAGAGGGGATGGGCACGCACTGGAGGCGTCCGTTCCAGAAGGTTAAGAATCCCTAAGCATCCTGCGGTTACGCTGTGGCACCGTCCGGGCGCGGCACCTAGTTCGCCCTGGCTTTCAGCCAGCAGCTAAAGGTGCCGCTTGGCTTCGCCCCTGCTTTTGTTCAGCAGGATGCCAAGGGCTTCTAAACCTTCTTCCAAAGCCGCCTCCAGTGCGTGCCCATCCCCTCTCCCAGCTGGTTATCGAGAGTTCTGCAAAAGTGGTGGTACATGATTTTCACTGTGATTCTGGAAGGTTCTTGCATTCTTGTCCTGTGCTGCAACAATTCAGCCAGGATTGTGTCATACTTTATCTTGCTACACTTCACCTTGTCATACTTCATCTTGTCGCACTTTATATTATCATACTTTGTCTTGTCGCACTTTATATTATCATACTTCGTCTTATCGCACTTTATATTATCATACTTCGTCTTATCGCACTTCATATTATCATACTTCATCTTGTCGCACTTCATCTTGTCATACTTCATCTTGTCGCACTTCATATTCTGCTTAATAGAACACCAGCTTACAGAATAGCCGGCTACAAGCTATCATATGAAATGTCGACAACCAAATTATTTTGAAGTCTCGTAAAGGGCATTATGAAGAATTTGCTAAAAGAATTTAGAGCCTTGAAAAACCAGCCGGAGGAAGGGGAGCGGGGCTGGCTTGAGGTGACTGTGGAAAAATGTTAGGAGCCCTTAGCATCCTGCTGAACAAAAACAGGGGCGAAGCCAAGCGGCACCTTTAGCTGCTGGCGGAAGCCAGAGCGAACTAGGTGCCGCGCCCGGACGGTGCCACAGCGTAACCGCAGGACACTTAGGGCTCCTTACATTTTGGAACCGGAACCGCAAGCCAGCCCCGCTCCCCTTCCTCCAGCGTCCCTTTCTGAAAAACCCCCCGTCACTCCACCTCAAACAACGGCGTAGAAAAATACCTCTCCGCCGTATCCGGCAATATCGTCACCACCGTCTTTCCAGCACCCAGCCTTTTCGCAAGCTGGATCGCCGCAGCAACATTCGTCCCGCTTGAGATCCCGCACATAATACCTTCCTTACTCGCTAAATCCTTAGACGTCTGAATCGCTTCCTGGTCCGATACAATATAAATATCCTCATAAATCGTCTGATTCAAAATCCGCGGAATAATCCCATCACCAATCCCCATCTGCAAATGCGTACCAATCGAACCGCCGGACAAAATCGCCGCATCCTCCGGCTCCACCGCCCAGATCGTAATATCAGGATACTGCGCCTTCAATACCTCTCCGATCCCTGTAATCGTCCCGCCGGTGCCGATGCCAGAGCAAAACCCGTCGATCTGTCCTTCAACCTGCTCTAAAATCTCCACACCCGTATGGTATTTATGCGCGATAGGATTTGCCGGATTTTCAAACTGCTGGGGAACGAACACATTCGGATCTTCCTTCGCCATACGCAGCGCCGTTTTCATGCATTCCTCAATACAGGCGCCGATATTGCCCGCATCGTGGATCAGTATAAGCTCGGCTCCATAATGCTGAACGAGCTTTCTGCGCTCCTCACTGACCGAATCCGGCATAATAATTCTCGTCCGGTAGCCTCTGACAGCCCCGATCAGCGCAAGCCCGATGCCCTGGTTTCCGCTTGTCGGCTCTACAATAATCGTATCTTTATGTATCCTGCCTTCCTTTTCTGCACGTTTAATCATCTGGTATGCCGTCCGCGTCTTAATCGAACCGCCGACATTTAACCCTTCAAATTTTACAAGCACCTGTGCACAGCCCTCGGGCACCATTCGGTTCAAGCGAACCATCGGCGTGTGCCCCATAGCGTCTAATATATTCTCGTAAATCATAATTGTCCTTTCTCGTTACGGTTTTTCGTCGCTTTCTACTATAGCACACTCTGGCTGCTTCGTAAATAAAGAATTTTGAAAGTTAAAAAGTATCGCATGGATCTATTTCATCTAAAATATTTGTCTTTTCCACCTTGGTTCGCATATATTCCTGCACAGCAGAGCGAACTTCATTCGTCGCTTCCCAACAGGACTCTACATCATCAGCATCTACCATAAACGCATCATCTCCCGGATACCTGGCTGAAAAATAATATCCATCCGCCTTTAATGCAATTTTCCAATTACAAGCAAAATCTGATATATTTGCACAGATAAAATCGCGAAGAACTCTGATTGTATGCGTCCGCATCACATTTCCTGTCTCTCCCTTATAATATACATCAATGATATGCTTTAAATAGCGTTCACAAATACTCTGCATGACATAACACATTACGTCACTCACTTTTCCATTCAGGTAATTATCTTTGATAAACAAATAATCATTTTCAGCCCTCGTATAATACGTTATTGCTCCCGTTTCCATAATAGCTTTCCATCCCTTTCTATATTTCGATTGAAATGATAACTGCTGGAAAATTGCTGTCCCTTGGAGCATTTTATTTCAACCTCCGGCAGCGAATAATGCGGTATCACCTCCGAGCGCATTTCACGAATAAGCTGATCCGGTGTATCCTGATCCAAAAATAAAAATAAATCCACATCGGAATCAAACTTTTGCTGTGCCCTTGCGCAGCTGCCGTAAAGATAAATCGCCCGAATATAGGATTTATATTTAGGCTGCCGTAAAACATTTAACGCATATTGCAGGCTCTGTGCGTGCCGGCTTATTTCCGTTTTCTCACCAAAGTTCCGCCAGCTCATAAATCAGCCTCTCGGTTTTCTCCCATCCCAGACAAGGATCAGTAATAGACTTCCCATAACAGTGCCCGCTTACAGCCTGCGCCCCATCCTCGATATAGCTCTCGATCATCAGCCCCCGGACAAGCCTGTGGATGTCCGCAGATACTTTACAGCTATGCAAAATATCCTTGCTGATGCGGATTTGCTCTAAATAATTCTTCCCGGAATTGGAATGGTTGGTATCAATAATGACAGCCGGATTAGAAAGCTCTTTTTCCCCATACAGCTCCAGTACATGCTGCAAATCCTCATAGTGGTAATTCGGCATATTGCGCCCGAACTTGTCCACATAGCCGCGCAGGATCGCGTGGGTATACGGATTGCCGGCAGTCTTTACTTCCCATCCGCGGTAGAGGAACGTATGGCTGCACTGTGCGGCGATAATCGAATTCATCATTACGGTAAGGTCGCCGCCTGTCGGGTTTTTCATGCCTGCCGGAATGCCAAGCCCGCTGGCTGTCAGCCTGTGCTGCTGGTTTTCGACCGATCGTGCGCCAACGGCAACATATGAGAGCAGATCCGATAAATACCTGTGGTTTTCAGGATAAAGCATCTCGTCTGCACAGGTGAATCCAGTTTCGTTTACGGCACGCATATGAAGCTGGCGGATTGCGATAATGCCTTTTAGCATATCCGATTTCTTTTCCGGGTCGGGCTGATGGAGCATTCCTTTATATCCGACGCCGACCGTGCGCGGCTTGTTCGTATAGATGCGCGGAACCATAAAGATCTTATCGGAAACCTTCTCCTGCACCTTTCTAAGCCTTGTAATATAATCGATGACCGCATCCTCGTGGTCTGCGGAGCACGGCCCGATCACGAGCAGCAGCCGGTCGTCCTTTCCTTCAAAAATCCGGCAAAGCGCTTCGTCCCGTTCTGCCTTGATCTGTTCGGTCTGCGCGCTGATGGGGAACTGCTGTTTCAGCTCGTCAGGCGCAGGAAGCCTGCGCAAAAAATCCATTTGCATTTCCATCTGTCAAAACCTCCGTTTGTTTTTCATTTGCCGATTTTCTTTTTACAGGCGGTGATAATTTTTCATAAGTACAAAACTCCAGCCATAACTGATTGTTTTTGCAGCAGCCGCTGGAAATGTACACTAAACATCTGGCTGTATCCGCTTGTCTTTATAATAATAGGTTTCGTCATGTTCGCCGATTTCCCGCATAACCCTGCATGGATTGCCGACCGCAACGACGTTCGCAGGAATATCCTTTGTTACGATGCTGCCGGCGCCGATCACGGTGTTGTCGCCGACCGTAACGCCCGGCATCAGAATGGCTCCGGCGCCGATCCAACAGTTTCTTCCGATATGGACCGGCATATTATACTGGTACGTCTGTTCCCGCAGCCTCGGCAGGATCGGATGCCCCGCGGTCGCAATCGTGACGTTTGGCCCAAGCATCGTATAGTCGCCAATATAAATATGGGTATCGTCCACGCAGGTCAAATGGTAATTGGCATATACCATCTTACCGAAATGGCAGTGATGGCCGCCGAAATTCGCGTAAAACGGCGCTTCGATATAGACGCCTTCCCCGCATTCGGCAAGCATCTCCTTTAGCATTGCCGCTCGTTTTTCTATTTCAGACGGCTTGGTCAGGTTGTACTCGCACAATTTGTCCTGATATGCCATCTGCTCCTTCATAATCGATGCGTCTCCCGGCAGATATAGCTCGCCGGTATGCAGTTTTTCCTTCATTTCACTCATTTTCCGTTCTCCCTGTCTCTTTCTTCTGTAAGCGATTGCCATGCCTCGCGGATCGAGTCAAGCTGCGGCTGGAACTGCTCTTTTTCCAGCATTGCAATAATTTCCTTTGTTGTATAATGATAAAAGCGGCTTCCTGTCCGGTCGCAAAGTACAAATGCCGCGAAGATACAGACGGCGATCAAAAGCCGTACTTTAAAAAATGATGCAGCGCCTGCCCCTGCGTCCTCTTCGTATTCGTCCGGCTGTACATGGTTAAACGACTGCCTGACTTCCTCGACATATTGTTTTCTCGCCTGTGCATATTCATTTCCAAGCATTGCAGACTCCAAATCCCTGATACTCAAATTTGTTATATTGTATGCAGACAGGTCTAAGCTATTCCAATTTTTTCAGCTTTACCGCTGCGAAAGCTCGCTTGTAATATCCTCCCAGGTCAGCCCCTTTTCCACCATCAGCACCATCAAATGGTATAAAAAGTCAGCCGCCTCGTACTTGATTTCCTCCGCGTCGGGATTTTTTGCAGCGATCACGATTTCGGTCGCCTCTTCACCGACTTTTTTCAAGATCTTGTCAAGCCCTTTGTCAAACAGGTAGTTTGTATAAGAGCCTTCCTTCGGATGGATCTTGCGGTCTTTGATAATGGCATATTCATCCTCAAACACCTTGAGCGGATTGCGCTCCATATATTCCTTATGCACGATCTCATTATGAAAACAGCTATACGCCCCGGTGTGGCAGGCAACGCCGACCTGGGATACTTTTGCGAGAATCGTATCATGGTCGCAGTCCGCGGTCAGCACCTTGACATACTGGATATTGCCGGAGGTTTCTCCCTTGACCCAAAGCTCGCCCCTGCTCCTGCTGAAATACGTCATCTTTCCGGTCGTAATCGTCTTATAAAACGCCTCTTCATTCATGTACGCAAGCATCAGCACCTCTCCGGTACGGTAATCCTGCGCAATCACCGGAACCATGCCGTCTTTGTTTAACTTAAAATCGCTCCATTTCAGCGCCGGGTCAAAATTATCCATTTTAATACCGCGGGAAGAAAGCATCGACTTTAATTCCATGGCGTTGACTTCCGCGTCGTTTAAAAACTGCCCGTAAATGCCGCGGGAATGCTCACGCTTTAATACGGCAAGCATAGCGTCCAGGTCGTTTTCCTCACATAACGCTACATACTGCGTATCCGTTAAGTTTTCCACCGAATCGAGCATTTTAGGCTCCATCACGAGCATTTCGTGTATTTTTTCTTTGATGACTTCCTTATGCTTAAAAACAAAGTCGATATTTTTAACGGATACGAGTATTTTCTCATGCCCAAACCGGGAGCTTGCCTCGTCGACCAGCGCAAAACAGTACGGCTTGGAGCCGTTAACCAAGATCTGCTTGCATCCGGCGTACAAAAGCTTTTTAATATCCTCCAGCCGCCTGACATTGCCGCCGCCGCATGTCGGGATCTCCGTCAAACGGTTTAATTCGCGGATCGTATGTATGTTTTTTTCATGCTCCGCATCCCCGTCGGATAAATCAAAGACAAAGATCTTATCGATCCCTCCGTCGTTGTATCTTTTTGCAAGAAATTTCAAGTCGCCCGCAGGACTAAAATCCTCGGGGCTTTTCACGGGCACGCCGTCTTTGATATAGAGCGTTGCCGCAAGTATTTTCTTTTCCATCGCCTATAACCTTTCTATTTTTCTGAATCCTCAAACCTTACCCGGATCGAATTGGCGTGTGCCGTCAGCTTTTCTGCTTCCGCAAACCTTACAATATCCTGGTAAACCGGCTCCAATGCTTCTCTCGAATAAGAAATAATGCTTGATTTCTTAATAAAATCATCCACGCTGAGCGCCGAGAAAAACCGCGCGGTGCCATTGGTCGGCAGCACATGGTTCGGCCCCGCAAAATAATCGCCCAGCGGCTCGCTGCTGTAAGCACCAACAAAAATCGCCCCTGCGTTGCGTATTTTCGTCATCGTTTCAAACGGGTCTTTCGTCAGTATTTCCAAATGCTCGGACGCAATCTCGTTTGCCGCCTCCACCGCTTCCTCCATCGTATCCGCTACAAGAATATAGCCGTAGCTGTCCAGAGATTTCTGAATAATCTGGCTGCGCGAAAGCGTTTTTAAATAGCGGCCTGTCTCCTGCGACACCTTCTGCGCCAGCTCCATCGACGTCGTAATCAAAATCGCGGAAGCCATCTCATCATGCTCCGCCTGCGACAGCAGGTCAGCCGCCGCATAGGACGGATTTGCCGTCTCGTCCGCCAGCACCAAAATCTCGCTCGGCCCCGCGATCGAGTCAATGCTGACATAGCCAAACACCGCTTTTTTCGCAAGCGCGACATAAATATTGCCAGGCCCTACGATCTTATCAACCTTTGGAATGCTCTGTGTGCCAAACGCCATCGCCGCGATTGCCTGCGCGCCTCCTATTTTATAGATCTCATCCACTCCCGCCTCTTTCGCTGCCACTAACGTAGACGGACAGATATTTCCGTCCCTATCCGGCGGCGTTGTCATCACAATCCTGCCTACGCCCGCTACCTGCGCCGGAACGACATTCATCAGCACAGACGACGGATAAACTGCCTTTCCGCCCGGAACATAGACTCCGGCGGTTTTTAACGGCGTGATTTTCTGACCCAGCAAAATACCGGACGCTTCCGTTGTAAACCAGGACTGCTGGCGCTGCTTTTCATGAAAGCTGCGGATATTGACAAGCGATTTGCGCATCACCTCTAATAAGGATGGGTCGACCTGGCGATAAGCTTCCTGGATCTCAGCTTCCGTCACAAGAACGTTGTCAGCACTGATATCTGCGCCGTCAAACTGCTTTGTATATGCAAACACTGCTTCGTCCCGCCTGGTGCGCACCTGCTCAATGATCTCGTTGACCTTGCCTTCATATGCGCTGTAGCTGTTTGGGCTTCGTTTTAATAATTCTTCCAGCAGCTTTCCGGTTGTTTCTTTTGTGAGTTTTACGATTCTCATAGATTTATTCCTGCTTTCCTAATTGTTTTTTTAACCTGGGTAACTATTTGTGTCAAGGTGGTGCTTTTTGCGCATATGAGGACGCTGGGAGAGGGGATGGGCACGCACTGGCGGCGTCCATTCCAGAAGGTTAAGAATCCCTAAGCATCCTGCGCAACACTGTGGCACCGTCCGGGCGCGGCACCTAGTTCGCCCTGGCTTACAGCCAGCAGCTAAAGGTGCCGCTTGGCTTCGCCCCTGCTTTGGCTCAGCAGGATACTAAGGGCTTCTAAACCTTCTTCCAAAGCCGCCGCCAGTGCGTGCCCATCCCCTCTCCCGGCTGGCTTTCGAGAGTTCTGCAAAAACAGCAGTCGTCACCTGCACATTATATCCCTGGCAGGTTCTTACGTAAGCGATCGTTACTTAGAGTCCTGAAAAAACAGCCGGAGGAAGGGGAGCGGGGCTTGCTTTCTGTGACTGTGGAAAAATGTTAGGAGCCCTTAGTATCCTGCTCGATCACGCAGGGGCGAAGCCAAGCGGCACCTTTAGCTGCTGGCTGTAAGCCAGGGCGAACTAGGTGCCGCGCCCGGACGGTGCCACAGTGTTGCGCAGGATGCTTAGGGCTCCTTACATTTTGGAACCGGAACAGAAAGCAAGCCCCGCTCCCCTTCCTCCAGCGTCCTTTTCTCTAAAAATCACCGAATGCTTAATTCCTCTTTTAACATTCTAAGCAGCCTTGTAATCCGCTCGTTTTCCATCTTCATACTGACCGGGTTTACAACCATCCTCGCTGAGAGCGGGCATACCTCTTCCAATACCTCCAAGCCGTTTTCGCGCAGTGTCGATCCTGTCTCTACAATATCGACAATCACTTCTGATAAGCCTACGATGGGTGCCAATTCAATCGATCCGTTTAGCTTGATGATTTCCACGGTCTGATGCTTCTTATTATAAAAGTAATCCTTCGCAATTCTTGGATATTTGGACGCAACGCGAATCCATTCCCGTTTTTTCAGCAGATCCCGTGCTTCCTTTGGCCCGCAGACGCACATCCGGCACCGTCCAAAGCCTAAGTCCAGTACTTCAAAAATATTTCGGTTTTCTTCCAGTATCGTATCTTCCCCGACAATGCCGATGTCCGCCGCGCCGTATTCTACATATGTCGGTACATCTGGCCCCTTGGATAAGAAAAACCGCATTTTTTCTTCTTCATTGACAAAGATCAGCTTTCGCGTCTCCTTGTCCTTCATTTCTTCACAGGTAATCCCGATTTTTTCAAACAGCTCCAAAGACTGTCTGGCAAGCCTGCCTTTTCCCAAAGCAAATGTCAGATATCTGTTTCCTTCCATATTCCTCTATTCTCCATCCATAAACTGTACCCTTGCGATCTGGTTTCGTTTCGCGTATGCTTCATAGTCTGCCTTTGTCCTGCCTTGTGCTTTTAACATCAGCTCCACGCTGCATCCTGCGGCACGCTGCTTTCTGGCATAAACAACCGCATCTTCCCGATACGCTTCCTCGTATACGATAAGCTGGCACGAATGCTCGATCGGCGTTTCAATTTTTTGCCTGGAAAGCGCCGCAAGCAGCTGGTCTGTCACGATCACGAACCCGACCGCAGGCGCATCCTTGCCAAAATGCTTTAACAGGCGGTCATAGCGCCCGCCCTTTACCACCGGCTCTCCGCTGCCAAACGTATATCCGTGAAACAAAATGCCGGAATAATATTTGTAGCTGCTGATCACGCCAAGCTCAAAGCTGATATATTTATCGATGCCGTATAAAAGGAGCAGGGAATGCAGCTTTTCCAAATGCTCCATCGCTGCAAACACCTTAGGATACCGCTTCGCCGCTTCCTTCGCCTCCTGAAACGCTTCCGCGGACGGATAGATCCTGCCCAGCACGGCAAAGAGCTGTTTTAACCCGTCCTCCAGGTGCTTTTCTTCGAGAAAACTTTCCACACCGAAAAAATTATTGTTCATAATCAGGCTGCGCAGCGTTTCTTCTTCCTCTTCATCAAATCCCGCAGCCTCCATCATGCCCTGCAAGATACCGACATGCCCGACACTGATCTGAAATTCCTTAAGCCCGGCGTGCAGCAGGCATTCCGTCACCATCGACAAAATCTCCGCGTCCGCGTCCGCCGTGGCATCCCCGATAAACTCCGCGCCAAGCTGCGTGCATTCCTTAAGCCTTCCAAGCAGGCTGCCAGTATTGATAAACGTATTTCCCTTATAGCAAAACCGGATCGGCATGTCCTCTTCCATAAAATAGTTTGCCGCGACACGGGCAATGGACGGTGTAATATCCGGGCGCAGCACGAGCGTATTGCCCTCTCTGTCAAAAAATTTATACAAATCCCGGGAAGCAGTCGTCCCGATTTCTTTTCCAAAGATATCAAAAAATTCAAACGACGGCGTCTGTATCGGATGATAGCCGTACGTTTTTAAAATATGGTGCAGTTTTTCTTCCAGATCTAGTTTTTTCTCACACTCGCCGTTATAGATATCCCTGACCCCTTCCGGCGTGTGCAGCAAGTGCTGTTTCATAGTTGCTTCTCCCTGTTTTATCTTTTTTATTTTCCGTTATCTAATTAGTATACTGGTTTCGTCTGCATTTGTATAGACCTTTTTTATATACTTTACTAAGGTAACGCAGCATAGCGAATAGTGTTTATTATAAAAGAATCCGCATCCTTTGTCAATCTCTTAATAACAAATCCTTCTGCATTTCGTTCAAATAAGGAACTAAAATTCCACCGGAAGGCTTAAAAATAAAATCCTGTTCTAATTCTTCATGGCGGAAGCTTTTTCTGCCGCCAGCAAGCATCCTGTTCCAAAATTCCAGCAATTTACAAAAGCGCAGGTAATAAAACTCCTCCCTTGCTGTATAGGAGATCAGAATAAAAGCAATGCCGCCCTGCTTTTCAAACTGCTCCATAAAGGCGACCTGGTGCGGATGGATATTTTGCAGAGGAAATGTATCTGTGCGGCATTCCTTTGCGTCGAAGCATACGGGGATGCCTTGTACTGCGCCGATGTAGTCTACGGTGCTTTTTTGCTCGAAGTAGGCGAGTGTGATGTGCCTTGTTTGTTTGTCGATGGTGATGGGGGTAATTGGGGTTGGTATTTTTTGGATTAGGGCGAGGCCGTTTTCCTGGTATTTTTCGTTTGTGCGGTTGATGTATTCTTCTAGTGTTGATCCGCGCAGGCCGCGGGAATTCCATGTTGGCATTTGTGGGTGCTCCTTTTTTTTGTGATTGGGCAGGGGGGCTTTTTTTGAGGTGAGGACGCTGGAGGAAGGGGAGCGGGGCTTGCTTCCGGTTCCGATTCCAAAATGT
>CAMUPC010000076.1 GCA_947090545.1 uncultured Eubacterium sp.
TGCCTCAGCGTAACCGCAGGATGCTTAGGGCTTCTTAACCTTCTGGAACGGACGCCGCCAGGACGTGCCAATCCCTTCTCCCAGCGTGCTTCCCGCAAAACCCACAACATTTTCGCACTACATAGATCCTCACCCCCATTCATACGTTTATCTCCGAAAGCTGACGGTTTTACATTGACATAATTTTATGATTGTGAGAAAATGTACAGGACAAGCAGAAAATGGAAAATAGAAAGCAGAAAGGAGAGAGACGCCAGCAAAATGAATCAATGGTTTTCAAAATCGCAAAAAGCAGTTTTTATCACTGTATTTTTAATAGCTATATCTGTAGCGCTGCAAAATAAAACGACAGTCGCCTTTGCAGAAGAAGCAGACAGCGGAAAACACGAAGCAGTTGACGAACTTTGGAAAGACAGCGTGCAGCCTGAGAACAGTGAGAATCAGCAAAATCCTGAACAAACTCATACACCAGACAATACAGACACGAACAAACCAGCAACAAATGATGCAGACACGAACGAACCAGGTTCCAATAACGCAGACGTAAACGAGCCAGGAACAAATAATGCAGACGCAAACGAACCAGATTCCAATAATGCAGACGCAAACGAAGCACCTTCAAATGATACAGCCACAGAAGAAGAACCCACAGGCGATACGAACCAGGACGAGCAAGCTCCCGACGAGCAGGCACCGCCAGCGGAAAAGCCTGATATAAAAGCATCCTTAAAAGAAAAAAAGAACACAAAGGCGGCAACGATCCATTGGAACAGCGTGCAGGGAGCAAAAACATATAAGGTACAGCGCAGCACAGAAAAGTACGGCAAATTTAAAAATATCGCCTCTATTGAGATTCCAACTGAAAATACAACTGAAAATACGTCTGAACATACAGCCCAAAAGTATAAGGATACAGGCGTAAAAAAAGGCAGCAGCTATTACTACCGGATTGCTGTAAAGATGGCAGACGGGACAACCTGCTACAGCAATGCCGTGTCATTTATCTGTCCGTATGCAAAGGTGTCCGGCATCCAGCTTTCCCGGCATTCATCATCATCGGTCAAAGTGTCCTGGAAGCCAGGCGACGGGCAGGCAAATTATTATAAGGTTTACTATGCAAAGGAAGCACAGGGAGATTACAAGCTTGCCGGAACCACAAAGGATACATCGTACCATGTGACAGGCTTGAAAAGCAACCAGGATTATTATTTCAAGGTAAAAGCGTGCGCCGCAAAAAAAGCATCCAGCTTAGACGGCGAGTTATCAGATGCAGTCAAGATCAGAACGGCGCCGTATAACCGGACGACGATTTTTGCAGGGGATTCAATTACGGTCGGATTAAGGACATACAATATCTTAGGCGGAATGGCGATCGAAGGCAATAAGGGGATCGTTGCCGAGATTGGGCTGAATACGACGACGTTTCGTACCAGACGGGTTTTTGACGGAAAAACAGGCGTAGAGACGATTATTGCGGCAAAGCCTTACCGGGTATATTTGATGCTCGGTGATAATGAGATCCATTACCGCAGCAAGGAAGATACGGTTGCGGGATTCAGGGAGATTTTAAAGCGGATACAGGCTGGAACGCCGGATACGGATATTGTTGTACTTGCGGCGACTCCGGTTACAAGTGCGAAGGTGGCGGCGCAGAAAGGATTTGCACAGATCCCGGCTTATAACCAGAGCCTTAAGAAGCTTGCCAAGAGTATGGGAGTCCGCTATTTTGACTGTACGGATTTTCTAAAAGATGCAGACGGCTGGCTGAAAACCTCTTATGCGGCTGGCGACGGCATCCACTGGACGGCAGAAGCTTACCGCGAATACGCAAAGCGCCTGGAAGCCTATGACCGGACGCTGGATTAAGGGAGAATCATAAAAGGAGAGTTGAAAATGAAGGAGTACTGTGAAATGAAACATGGCAAAAAAACCATATGGAAGAGAATGTCTGCTTTTTTACTGGCAGCAGTGCTTATGTTTGGCGCGATGCTGCAATTTCCGGTGACAGCGGAAGCGGCAAGCTGCAAGTCACTCGGCAAAGCTGCGCTCGAAGCTACGGGCGGCAGCGGCAAATTAAAGTATCAGACAACGAAAGCAGATGAATTTGGCGGCTTTACGATAGCCGAAGCGGAAAAAGTATCTTCGATCGTCTATCTGTGTGATGAAAAAGAAGTATACAGCCTGTGTGTCGCTAAGGCGTCGAGCAAGGCAAAGGCGGATGAGCTGCTGAAAAGCCTGAAGGCTTATAAGGAGCATAACAGCGGCAGTGATTACCTCAGTGATTATTCTTCGGACGAGCAGAAAGTATTTAAAAATGCGCTGTGCGGCAAAAAAGGAAAATATGTCTGGTATATTGCGATGTCTGCAAGCAAGTCTGTAAATAAAAAGGGGCAGACAGCATTAAAAAAGCAGCTATAAGAGAATCAAAGGAAGAATCAAAAAGAGATGGTTTTCAGCAGTTTATTATTTCTGTTCCGTTTCCTTCCCCTGACACTGCTTGCGTATTATCTGGTGCCGGGGAAGCTGCGGAATCTGGTTTTATTTATAGCAAGCCTGATCTTTTACGCATGGGGTGAGCCTGTTTATGTAGTACTGATCTTGTTTTCGACGCTGGTGGATTATACGACAGGAAGGATCGCGGGATATTATAGAGAACAGGGGCAGTTAAAGCGGGCGCGCCTTGCCGTATTTGCATCGGCATTTATCAATCTGGCGCTGCTTGCTTTTTTCAAGTACGCAGATTTTTTTCTGCAAACGATTCAGTCGGTATGTGCGGTTAAGATGCCGGTGCTGAACCTGGCGCTGCCGATCGGGATTTCATTTTATACGTTTCAGACGATGTCGTATACGATCGATGTCTACCGCGGCGATGCCGAGGTGCAGAAAAACCTGATTACATTTGGCGCTTATGTGTCGTTGTTTCCGCAGTTGATCGCAGGGCCGATTGTGCGCTACAAATCGGTGGCAGGGCAGCTTGACAGCCGCAAAGAAAGTATCGGCCAGTTTTATGATGGAATCATCCGTTTTACGGCAGGGATGGGCAAAAAAGTGCTGATTGCAAACCAGATCGGCGCTGTCTGGAATGAGATTGCTTCCATCGGTACTGACAATCTGACTACAGCAGCGGCGTGGATGGGCGCTGCCGCTTTTACGCTGCAAATTTATTTTGATTTTTCGGGATATTCCGATATGGCGATCGGGCTTGGGGCGATGTTTGGCTTTTCCTTTCCAGAAAATTTCAGATATCCTTACGAAGCCAGGACGATTACGGACTTTTGGCGCCGCTGGCATATTTCGCTCGGCGTCTGGTTCCGCGAGTATGTATACATCCCTCTGGGCGGAAATCAAAAGGGAGTGTTCCGCCAGATGGTTAATATTACGATTGTGTGGTTTTTGACGGGCTTGTGGCACGGAGCGTATTGGAATTTTGTGCTTTGGGGAATCTATTATGGGATTCTGCTCGTACTGGAGAAATTTGTCTTGCTGCGGGTTCTGCAAAAAATACCGGCATGGTGCGGGCATATTTATACGATCCTGTGTACGCTTGCCGGAATGAGCCTGTTCGCATATCAGGATATGGCAGACGGAAGCAGCTATATGCGTGCCTTGTTATTCCAGGGAGAAGCGGGGCTTCTCAATCAGCAGACGGCGTATCTTGCCTTATCGAATGCAGGATTGTTTCTGATCGCTGCTGTTGGCGCGACGTCTGCGGCAAAGCGGTTTGTGCTTGGCAAATGCCTGGCGGGTGATACGAATACAAAGGCTGCGGTAAGAGACGCGGCGGGCATCGTCTACACGGCAGGAATCCTTGCGGCGTGCCTTGCCATGCTTGTTAATTCCTCTTATAATCCGTTTTTATATTTTCGGTTTTAGGCAGAAAGCAGGTGATATCCTATGCGGAATATGAAAATAACCGGGATTGTATTGTTTTGTCTGATGCTTGGCGGATGTGCGGTGCTTTCTTTTGTGCTGCCGAAAAAACAGTATTCGGATATGGAAAACCGTTCGCTGGAGACAAAACCGGAGTGGAGCGTCTCAGATTTTCTGAGCGGAGAATATCAGGAGCATTACGAAGCTTATTTAAACGACCAGATGTTCCTGCGCGACCGCTGGGTCGGGCTTGCAGCGGCGATGGAACGGATGGCTGGCAAAAAAGAAGTGAATGGCGTCTATCTCGGCAAGGACGGTTATTTGCTGGAAAAATACGGCGAAGCAGACTTTGACGACGCACAGGTACGCGAAAATATCCGTATTCTGTCGTCTTTTTTAAACGACGCTGTAAAAAACTACGGAAAAAGCAATGTTTGCTGCCTTCTGGTGCCGGATAAGTCAGACGCCATGTCGGACAAGCTTCCCAAATATGCAGGCACCGGGATCAAAAAAGTGAAAGCTGCGGTCAGCGGGCTTGCAGACAGCCTGGATGAACCTGGTATCCTGCTTGATCTAAGGACGGAGCTTTCAGGGCATGGGGACGAGTATATTTACTATCGCAGCGACCATCACTGGACGACGCTTGGGGCATATTATGCATACTGCGCATGGGCGGCACAGACCGGGCATACAGCGGGGAAGCTGAGCGATTACCGCAGAGAAGTTATATTTGACGATTTTTATGGAACGACTTATAACAAAGCCCACAGTAAAGTCCCGGCAGACAGTGTAGAGATTTTTCATCATCCGAACCAGGACGGGGTAAAAATAGACATAGATGATGGGGAGACGGTATCAGATTCTTTTTATTTTCCCAATGCCGCAGTAGAAGGTTTTAACCGTTATAACGTTTTTTTATCCAAAAATACGGCGATGATTCAGATTACGACAAAGGCAGGGACGGGAAGAAGCCTGCTGCTTGTAAAAGACTCTTATGCAAACTGCTTTGTGCCGTTTCTTGCCGGGGATTATGATCAAATACTGATGGTTGATTGCAGGTACGGCAAACAAAACGTCCGCGATCTTCTGGCGGAACATGATGAGATTACGGACGTTATGGTTATGTACCAGGCAAACAAGTTTATGCAGGATACAGATTTGAAAGCGCTGGATGGAGAAGCAAAGCAGATGGAAACGTTTGACGCAGACAGCTTTTTCGATGAATAGCCGGCGGCAGGTTACTGCTCCGGCTGGAGCCCGTACAGCCCGCTCTGTTTCTGATAGACATATGTTTCCTGCTGTTCCTCTCCGATGGCATTGTTATAAAAACAGCCGGTAATCGGCTTTCCGTCAGCCTGTGCATTATGCTTTAGTACAGCAGACCATTTGCCGCCTAACGTATTGGTATCGGGGATTTCCTGGCTGCAAAGCCGTTCCACCGTCCCATCCTTGCGAACCGTAAGCAGCAAATATCCCGAAGTACTGGAGCTTTGCGGCTGCCGGATCGTAAAGTCTGGGCAGCCGTCACCGTTATAATCGGCAGCTTCCAGTGTGAATTTTTCGGAAAAGTTAAATGTTTCTCCACGGTCTTGAAATAAGGTTTCCAGTCCCGTTTCAAATAATACGGTTCCGTCTGCATCTACAGTGCGGACTGCATAGCTGCCTTCATAGTTCTGTCCATAGGTGTAGATGCTCGGCACGTATTCTTTCATTGTATCATTATAATAGATGCCTTTTGTCAGGCAAAGCTCTGCGGTTACCTCTTCCCCATCAGAAAATGTCATACTGCCCGAAGCAATCACAGTGTTTACAACCGCTTCCGGTTTGTTTGCGTTTTCTTTGGAACCGCACGCTGTAAAAAAGAGGGTACACAGAACGAAGCAGGCAACGGTTCTGATTGTCATTTTTTTCATGATACAATCCTTTCTCGATTATTTTTCCTAATATTTTTCTTTTGTTTTTCTAATATTTTTCTTTTGTTTTTCTAATATTTTTCTTTTGTTTTTCTATTGTTTTTCTTCATCGTTTTCCTGCTTTTATTATAGAGCGCCTGTTTTTAATCTGTCAAGTGCAAGGCGAAGCACACTGCAAGCAGCGCAGCCAGCGAGAACAAAATCGCAACAGGCATCGTTCCAATTGCTGCGGCAAAGAACAGCAGCATCGCCGGAACCAGGTATTTTCTCGGATGATGCCATAGGTCGCTTTCAATCTTCCATCCGTGAACAGGGTAAAACCATTCCAATAGAACGGAGCAAAGCGCGCCCAGCAAGGCAAAAAACAAAGCGGCGGCAAGGAAACATAGAGGAATAGAAATGCCGCGAAGCTGGATTTGCAGGCTGCAAATGAAAATCACATTTGCGGTTATATTGCACAAGAAAATAAACAGACAGTAAGGCGCAAAAAATAATTTCTTCTGGTACGGCAGAAAACGTACGGCACGCTCCAGGGCAGGATCACAGGACAGCAAAATGCAGACAGGCGTGTTCAGGGAAAGAACCGCAAATCCGACCGGAACGGCGAACAAGGTGTCTGTCTGCCGGAAAAACAGCGGCAGCAGGCAGGCGATACCCCACATACATACGGTGTTTGTCAGATAGTTTTTATGCGATTTCAAATACCGGAAAAAGTAAATCCACACGAACCCATGCCGATGGCTTTTGACCGTCCGGCGGTGTTCGCCGTTCTTACAGTAAAACGAATAGGCATCCGCATCATACAGCAATCGAAAAGCAAAGGCGCAGCCTGCAAGAAGGATCGGCAGAAACCACGGGGTATCTGAAAACAGGAAGATGGCGGCAGGTATTAAGGCATACCAATAGCTTCTCCTGGCGTAAACAGCAGCGGTGGTTCCTACGGCATGGACAGCACAGAGAATGCCGCACAGCACCTGCGTCCGGTTCCAGTCCGATACGGCGAGAAGCACCGCCAGAAGCACTGCTGTTTTTGTAATGATGGTATAGATGCCAAGGGCAGCGGTATAAGAAACGACAAACTCCCGTTCCTCAAAAGGAAGCATCATCAGATTTTGCATAACGGCAGCATGGTCTTTGGAAGAAAGCGCCTGCCACATCACTGTGGCAGTAGAAACCGATACCATCAGATAGAAAATAAACGGTGCGGCCTGTACCTGAAAGCCAGCCAGATCCAGCCCCAGGTATACGATCAGACAGAGCACAGGCGTCTGGATCAGCCGTTCATACTTTGCACCAAACAGTTTTTTTAAAAAAGCGTTAAACATCATCTTCATAACACAGCGCCTCCCTGATTGCAGCGGCATGGATCTGTCCGCCTTCAAATGTCTGCCGGATCTGCCCGTTTTCCAGGACAAATACGCGGTCACACGTCAGCGTGATACTTTCCAGAATATGAGAAGAGAAAAGCACGGAGCCATAGTTCTTGTATCCGGCAATCTGCTGATACAGATATTCCGTACTTTCAAAGTCAAGCCCGTTGACTGGCTCATCCAGCAAGAGCAGCTCCGGTTTTAATGCAAATGCAGTGATCAAAAAAGCTTTTTTGCGGTTGCCGGTCGAGAGGTCTTTGAACAGCACATCGGCAAACGCTTCAAAATGAAACCCCCGCATCAGTTCCGATACATCAGGCAGTGGCTTTTGGTATGCCGAACATACATACGACAAGTATTCCCTGAATGTAAAATACGCAAACGAATCATCCTCTGCAAATACGGTGTAGCGGCAAAGCTTAAAGTCTTTCCCGCGCGGCTTGACAGGGCGTCCATGAAAGGAGATCCCTTCACAGCGAAAGTCAGAATGCAGCCCTGACAGCACGTTTAGAAACGTTGTTTTCCCGGCTCCGTTTAATCCGATCAGCCCAGCCGTCTCATGCTCTGCAAGCTCCAGGGAAAAATCTGATAAAACCGTATGCTCACGGCTGTACCATGCATGTAGGCTGTCGATCTTAAGCAGTGTCTTTCCCATGTCAGTCGTCTCCTTTTGTGTTTTTTTCTTTTTTCCATGCCGCAAAAGCCGAGTACAAAAACAAGCCGCCTAAAACTACATAAAGCAGGGCAAGATCTAATTTTGCTGACAACCCGCTTGCCACAGCCGCCGCAAGCCAGATAAAACCACCAATCAACCGAATCGATATATGACGCATACTCATTACCTCCTTGAATCGTTCTTTGTTTGTTGTAGCTTTATCTTAACGGAAAAAAGGAGGCTGTGCGCAAATGTCCGCAAACAGTATGTTTTTGGCCACGAAAAACTTTAGTCCATCGATCTGCCCTGAAAGGACAGCGTAGCGACCGCCTGGAAGGTGCTGTCGGTAAAGGAAGCCTGTATCATGCCGTCGTATTTTTCCGCCGCTGCCTGCGCACTCTTTAATCCCCAGCCATGCAGCCCGTTTTGCTCCTTCGAGGTCTGAAACGTCCCGTCTTTGACAGCAGGCGCGGCGGCATAGCTGTTTTCAACCTTGATAACCAGCATTTGGTTGATCCGGCGTATCGTAAGGCGCACAAACCGCTGCGCCGGATCAGAAACCTGCTTTGCGGCTTCCAGGGCATTATCCAAAAGATTTCCCAATACGGCGCACAGATCCGCGCTTTGCAGATTTGTATGGCGCGGAAATTCAATCTGCGCGTGATACTGGATACCGTATTCTTTTGCCGCAGCCGCCTTGCTGTTTATCAGGTAATCTACGGTATCGTCTCCTGTCCACACCGTATCCGTCATTTCCCGCACAGGCGCCTGCAATTCGTCCAGATACCGCACAGCCTCTTCTGTCTTTTGATGAGACAGTAATTGCCGCAGTACGCCGATATGGTTGTGAAAATCGTGAAACAGCTTTGCATTCACCGCATACGCACGGTTTAAAGCTACATAGTCATGCTCCAGCAGCTTCGCCTGGCCTGCTTTCAGCCTTGCCAGTTCCTTTTCCATCTCGTACTGCCGGTTGATATGAAACACGAGAATGGACATCATTAACACCACGGACAAAATCGTCCACATAGTAAGCGTATCCTGATCGATACGAAGCACTGTCTGCTCAGACAGCGTGACAACCGCGACAAATCCCGCCACTACAATGGCAGAAGCAGAACGAAACGCCTGTCTCGTCCCATCCATCGTTTTTCCAAAATACCATGCCAGCACGCCAAGCAGCAAATGCAGCAGCCAAGCCGCTGCCTGCCCGCTTCCCGTCTCATGCCGCAAAAATGCCTCAGAATGAAAGAACACGCCAAGCCACGCTCCCAAAAGGAACTGCCAAAACGAAACCGCGACCTCATAAAAGATGCCGATAAACAGGCTCATCCTTGCCTCTGCTCCATACAAGCGGACAGCACAAGCCGTAACAAAGAGCGTTTCCAGCACGATCCGGCAGGAATCCGGCAGCCCCATTTCAGAAACCAGCACAAAACAAAAAGCACTGCCGGCAAACATCACTGCAAGGCGTTTCCGACCCGGTTTTTTGCAGGGAAGCAAACAGGAAATCAAAAACAAGCAGACAGCGATCCGCACAACGCCAGCCGCGGCACTGGAAAGCAAGATCAGCCAGCCCATCATATATGCGCACCCCAATAACGGTTCATCTGTTCTTTGACCTCCTGCAAATGGGTACGGCTGACAGGAAGCACTTCTTTGTTTTTCAGCACAGCAGCCCCATCCTTGATCTGCATAATATGAATCATATTTACAATACATCCCCGGTCAATATAGATAAATTCTTCTGCATCCAGCTCCGCAAACACCTGCTGCAAGCTTTTGCGCACCTTGGACACACCGCCCGCGGCAGTAATCACAGCGTTTTTTCCATCCCGCTCAATATAGTAGATCTCCTTATACGGAATCTTCTCCAGGCGGCTGTTTGTCTGAATCGTATACGTTTTCCCGTCCTCTAGCTGCATCAGCTTCACGGCGTCCTGGATGGCAGCGGGCAGCCGCCTGTCAATGTCATTTTTCGGCACGTACCGGAAAATGGACAATTCAAAGGCATCAATGGCATATTCAATATGCGAAGTAATAAAAATAATCTTAACGTTCGGCAGATACGGCTTGATTTTTGCCGCGATCTCCATGCCCGTATTTCCCGGCATCTCGATATCCAGCAGGATCAAGTCAAAAAAGAAAGCGTCCTCTGTAATATCATAGAGCAGGTTGCGGCTGTCCGTATACACAGCAAACTCCCCCATACTGCCGGAATTTTGCAGACAGGCTTCCGCAATCTGCTGATGTGCGGCAACGGCACTGTCATCGTCGTCGCAAATTGCGATATGTAGCATGTGGAATCACCTCATTTCAGTGTAATTGTACTTTTTTGGGAGGAATATTATATAATATCTAAATAACTTCATTTACCATTGTGCCGGAGTGAATGGTTCATAGAATTACAAAAGAGTTCATTACTATGAAAAAATAGAAAGCAGCAGTCAGTGTTAAACGGCTGCTATTTTTCCAGATAATCGGTGGCTAAAACTAAAAGCTGTTCTGCTGTCTGAATCTGCTGTGACGTTATTTGTTTTGAAGCAATATAAAATGTATCATAATCGCTTACATGGCGGATTTATTCTGCTGTTACAATTTTTCTGCCTAATTCTTTTGGAAAAACTCCTGTATGGATGTAGTTTTTGTTAAAATAACCGATTATGCCTTTATGACGCTTGAAAGCAATCCCTTCTTTTGCCAGTACAGCGCATATTGAATGGAAGATACTGTAATAAGCTCTGTTATTTGCAGCACGGTATTGTTCAGATGCAAAGGTCATATAAAGTTACCCCCTCGTTCTGAATGTTCTGATAGAATGGATAAGCAGAAACCCAGTGCTGAAAGTGTTCTATGTTTTTGACAACTGGCATGATCCAGATATCATGTTTTACATTATATTGAAAGCCGATTTCTGAAAGTTTTTTATCTTTATCCCGTTCTATTTTAATTTCAGTGTAAACCTCCCCATTCATACATCTGCCATAAAAATATATTATGTGCAGTTATTATACACCTTTTTATATTCTGATTCAAATGATAATTAAGCATAGTGGCATGTAGTTGTAGAGAAATCTCATTTTTTATAAAAGCAGCAGTATAAATTTTGTGTGGAATAAAAAATGTGATGAAGTGCCGGATTGAATGAGTAATAGAACTACAAAAGATTTCATATTATAGAAAATAGAAAGCAGCAGTTGGTTTTTAACTGCTGCTTTTTTAAATTATATTTCATAACGCATCATAGTATTTATGATATATTGGCTTTTCTGTATGTGTTACGGTTTTTTGCTGCCAGCCGGAATGCTTTTTCCATTGCCGGGGTAAGTTCGGGAGAATCTTCATCATATACAATTTCTCTTTTTGCAGCTTTGGATATTTGTTGGATTTGCTTTTTTGTTGGTTTTTGTTTTCTCTCTAAAATAGCTGTCTGTATCATAATTTATACCCTTTTCTTTTTTGGAGAATGCATGTTGTATTATGAAATTTTACTTCTAACCTGTTTACTGTTGTTTACAGAGATATTCCATAAGCATTCTTGGTGAAAAAATTAACGGATGTTTAATATTAGATTCTAAAAAATCCCTGTCACCTGTTAGTAATATATCTACATTATTATATATTGCGTCACTTAAAACAGGAATATCTTTTTTATCTCGTATTTCACCCAATACTTTATTTGTACTTGGGCAGTGTATAAAATCCATGTCATGATATATTTGCAGCAGTCGGGATTCTTTTTGTGGCCATTTCAAATGAAGTTTATCAGTAAATTCTTGATACACATAATCAGAAATGTATAGATCATGTCCCATAAGCAGCAGTTTTCCGATTAACTGTTTCGGCATACCGCCAAATACCAAAGATGAAATTAATACATTTGTATCAATCATTATTTTCATATGGACAGTCTCTCTTTGCGGAAAGCTGCCATATCTTCTAGCATATCATCTTCGGAAAGCCAGCCCTTATCTTCTCCTATAACCTCTTGAAACTTATCCATTGCTGCTATTGTCTGTATAGCCCGTTCTTTTTTTCTGGTTGCAGACAATAAACGAATATATTCTATGATTATGTCGTAATCTTCATCATTCAATGTATTCAACATATCATTCAACAGAATTGCTTTTGGTGACATATAATTCCCTCCCCCCCCTTACAAATTAGGTTTATTAGTATTATATCAGATAACTTTGAATACGTATATAATATATCATTTTAAGAAAGTTTTAAATAGTATTTTGCAAATATTTATAATAAGTGAATCATAATGCAGCAGTTAAGATGTACTTAATTGTATTATGACATTGAATTATATTGAATAATTGTGGATAATTCAAAAAAGTTCTTCCAGAGTTGTTGTTAGTTAATAAAAAGAATCCCTTGCAAATACAGGCTTTCGTAGGTAAAATAAAGATAGAAAAAAGTACACTTTGCAGAAAGTACACTTTATAGGGATAAGAAAGATTGTAAAAGAAGAAAGTACACTTTTCTTCCACTAGAAAAGAGGACAGACACCGCATGTCCATCCTCTTTCCATTTAAAATTCCTTACAAATCCTAGCCAAAATATCTCTTTAATAATCCAGCGAAAGCTTTTCCATGTCTAGCCTCGTCACGTGCCATCTCATGAACAGTATCATGAATTGCATCCAGGTTCGCAGCTTTCGCACGCTTTGCAAGATCAAACTTACCAGCCGTAGCGCCATTTTCAGCTTCTACACGCATTTCCAGATTCTTCTTTGTGCTGTCGGTAACAACTTCGCCAAGCAGTTCAGCAAATTTTGCTGCATGTTCCGCTTCTTCCCAAGCAGCTTTTTCCCAATATAATCCGATTTCAGGATAGCCTTCTCTGTGAGCAACTCTTGCCATCGCCAGATACATGCCGACTTCTGTACATTCGCCGTTAAAGTTCGCTCTTAAGTCATTTAAAATATCCTCAGAAACACCCTTTGCAACACCTACAACATGCTCAGCAGCCCAGGTTGTCTCTCCTTCCTGTTTTGTAAATTTCTCAGCAGGTGCCTTACACTGTGGGCATTGTGCTGGTGCAGAGTCTCCTTCATGAACATAACCACATACCTGACATACAAATTTAGCCATTTTTTCTTCTCCTTTTCTTTTATAAGTGATTGATTATTTTCAATATCGCTGCTGCAAAATTAGTTTATGCAGTTGCAGAAGATACTGAATATCTGTTGATAATTTTATAACATAAATTTTGAAGAGTGTCAATACAAAAATAGAAATAATTCCTGTTTTATAGTTCCAATTTTTGAGAGGCGCAATGAGGGCACTTTCCGTAAAAATGTGCTGTATGCCCTTCAATCGTTCCTTTAAAATTATGGGCGGCAAGCAGGTCGATATGCGACAGGGAATCCATCTCCAGGTCGAGCACCGCACCGCAGTCTTTGCACACAAAATGGTAATGCGGGGCATTATTTCCGTCAAAACGGTCAGGGCCGTCAAAATCAGTGATTTTGGTGATTTCACCAAGCTCTGTCAATAATGTCAGGTTCCGGTAGACCGTACCAAGGCTGATGTTCGGGTTTTCAGACAGAATATTTTGATACACAGTTTCAGCAGTAGGATGACATTTTGTTGAGCGCAGATATTTTAAAATACTTTCTCGCTGTTTGCTGTACTTCATTTTTTCGTCCTTTCAAAATAATAGTAATGATTACTAATATTATAAAATGAATTGAGAAAATGTCAATAAATACTGCAAAAAAATATCTGGAAAATCAATCCAAAAACAATCAAAAAAATTGCATGATATGCGGATCGCCGCATATATTAAAATAAAATGACAGGCTTGGAGTACAACTACGTGTATGAAACGTTTTGTTAGTTATCTATATTCTATTTATAACAACCAGAAAATACATAATGCCGGTTTTGCCCGGGTAGAGCTTCGCACAGGGCGCAATCGTGTAGATATCCATTTAAAAGAAAACGGATATGCCGGAAAAACGGGCACAGTTTATTTATTTATCAGAAAGAGGGAAAATATACAGGGAATTTCGATCGGAAATCTGGCTTTTCGGAATAACCAGGCAGAATTCAGGTATGAGCAGACAGAAGAAAATATTGGACAGACACCTTGGAAAATTATGCAGATGAATGGAATCCTGATTCTGATTGATGGGCGTGCAGCTTTTTTAAGCCAGTGGGATGAGCAGCCCGTAGATACAACAAGGTTTGAAATTTGGAAAGCAGACGGGCAGTCAGAAATAAAAGGAGCAGAACAGGCAGACAGGAAGGATGCACAAGAACAAGATACAAACGATAAAAACGGATTGGAAACACAAGTACAATCTTCCGAGAAACCAGAGCCAGCGCCGGAAGCCGTGCCAAATCCAGTACAGGAAACGATGTCAAATCCAGCGCAAGGAGCAATGCCAAAACTAGCGCCGGAAACCATGGCAAATCCAGCGCAGAAAGCAATGCCAAGTCCAGCACAGAAAGTAATGCCAAGTCCAATGCAGAAAGCAATGCCAAATCCAGCGCCGGAAATGATGTCAAATCCAGCGCAGGGAGCAATGCCAAAACTAGCGCCGGAAACCATGACAAATCCAGCGCCGGAAACGGCCACAAATATGAAGAAAGTAAATAACGCTGCAAACACATCAATAAATTCATATGAACATCAAGAGCAGACAGAGGATGCGGCGGCATTTGAAATGAATGTACAGGCAGAAGCTGATACAAAACATGATACAGAACAGGCTTCCAATGTTCGGACTGCGGAGTTAAAACCGCAGATGCAGGATTCGTGGAGCCAGAATTGGCGTTATATGCTCCGCACTTTTCCGGTGATGAATCAATTTAAGGACGAATATCAGGTGCTTTGTGTGCGGATTGAAATCAAAGACATGCGCCTTTTGCCAGAAAAATACTGGAGTATGATTAATAACAGCTTTTTACTGCATGGATTTTTTAATTACAGGTATCTTGTGTTTGGCAGGATTGGGCAGAATTGGTTTGTTGGAGTGCCGGGAATCTATCAAAATCAAGAACATGTGATGGCGTCTATTTTTGGATTCCCGGATTTCCTTCCGCAAAAACAAAAAAATGAAAGGGGTGAGCAGCCGGGATATTGGTATCGGACATTAGAGGCTGTTTGAAAGGGGAGTGTTTTTGGGTGCAATTTGCGGATGTTAAATTGCACCCTATGGATGCAGAATACTGTACACAGCGTGGTCTTGCCAGACGCCGCGCACCATTGCGCTTTTGCGCGCAATCCCCTCGCGTTCAAAGCCGATGCGCTCCACAAGACGGATGGAAGCCAGGTTATCAGGCATAATATGTGCACAGATCCGGTGCAGGTTCAGTTCATAAAAGGCGATATCGATGCATTTTTCAACGGCTTCAAAAGCATAGCCCTGATGCCAGGAAAGCATATCCAATTTGTAGCCAATCTCACAGCTTTGATAGACATGGCGTATAATATTTCGGAAACAGACCGTACCAATCACATGTAAGGGGTCTGTTTTTTTATAGATCCAAAAGCGGACACCTGCTTTTTTGATGCACATATTGAACTCATAGTTTAAAACACGGCGCTGGTAATCTTCTGTATAAAAGTTTTCTGGGCGCAGCGCTTCGCATTGCTCAAAAGGCTCCCGGTTTGTTAAATAGAACCGCAGGACATCATTTGCATGGGAGCCGTCTAAAATCTTAAGTAATAATCGATTCGTTTCGTATGAAAATTTCATATGTTGTTTTCCTCTCATCGGTTGTATTGCGATGCCAAGCTATAGTATAGTATAATATAAAAAATAATCAAGTTGGAAAATCAATCAGACGGGAGAGCGTAAATATGCGGGGTAGGATTTCGCAGCAGGAAAAGTTTATGAAAGCTGCTTTAAAAGAAGCGCAAAAAGCATACGTATTAGATGAAGTGCCAATTGGCTGCGTGATTGTAAAAGAGGATAAAATTATCGCGCGTGGTTACAATAGAAGAAACATAGATAAAAATACACTGGCGCACGCAGAACTGACAGCGATCCGCAAGGCAAGCAAAAAGACGGGGGACTGGAGACTGGAGGAATGTACGATGTACGTTACCCTGGAGCCCTGCCAGATGTGCGCTGGCGCAATTGTGCAGTCCAGAATGAAAAAAGTTGTAATCGGGGCGATGAATCCGAAAGCGGGCTGCGCGGGATCTGTGCTGAACTTGTTGCAGGTGGCTGAATTTAATCATCAGGTGGAAATAGAATGTGGCATCTTAGAAGAAGAATGCGCGGCTATGCTAAGCGGTTTTTTTGCAGAGCTTCGCAAGAAGAAAAAAGAAAATTAAAAAAATCGAAAAAAAAAGTAAAAATATGGTTGACACATAAAGATATCTATGCTAATATAACATTCGCCGCAAGGGTGGCAAGCAGATTTGAAAAATAGTTTTTAGAAATTTAAAAAAGCTATTGACAAAGAATGCAAAACATGGTAGTCTGTAGCAGTTGCAAAAAGTCAACAAGATTATTTGAAAAAATAAAAAAAGTTGTTGACAAAAGCAGAAAATAATGCTAAACTACAAAAGTTCGAGTCGGTAACTAAAATTACAAAATAAAAGCAACAAAAGTTGTAAAAAAGTAAAAAAAAGTTATTGACAAACAAAAAAAGAACTGCTATAATGACTAAGCTTTCAAAAAGCACCAGATAGCAGCAGGTTCCGAAGGAACCGAAATAAAAGCACATTGATAACTGAACAGTGAAATAACCTTGAAAGATTCAAAAACGAATT
>CAMUPC010000077.1 GCA_947090545.1 uncultured Eubacterium sp.
GGGTATAGCGCAGTTGGTTAGCGCGCCAGATTGTGGCTCTGGAGGCCCAGGGTTCAAATCCCTGTATCCACCCTTTGCGTTACACACAGCAGCCAATACCAAAGAGGACAAGCATTGTCCCCGGGGAGGCTGCGATACGCAGAAGGACAAGTTAATGGGCTATCGCCAAGCGGTAAGGCACAGGACTTTGACTCCTGCATTCACCAGTTCGAATCTGGTTAGCCCAGTTTCGACATTATGGGATACTAGCTCAGTTGGTAGAGCACTTGACTTTTAATCAAGTTGTCGGGGGTTCGACTCCCCCGTGTCTCATTCAGCCTTATAGATACTATTTGATGGTATCTGTGAGGTTTTTTTGTTTGCGGAATTTTGCGCTGTCAGCGGGTATCTTTTCAAACTCTAATTCTTTAAATATGAATGGTTCCGCAGAGCTTCGACATCCTGTAACGATAAACCAGTGGCGTCAGCGATAAGATCGGATGCAAGCCCGGCGGCGATTAAATTTTTAGCGATGTCAATGGTTTTTTTGGCTTCACCTTGTTTTTTGCCGCGTTTTTCGCCGATGGAAATGCCTTCTTCTAAACCGCTTTGCCTGGCTTCTTGTAAAAACTGATTGTGGTCAAGGATTGCTTTCTGCCTGGCTTCATATTCCAGGCGTTTTTGCTTGTCTTGGCTGATAACCTGCAATTTTTGGTAAGCGCTGTCAATGTAAGGGTCTTTTTCTGCTAACATGTCAAAATCCTCCTTTCGTTTCGCGTTGATGAATTTTGCCCATAAGAGGATGCCGTTGCTTTCATCTATTGACAGATCCGGCAGCTTAGGCAGTTCAATGACATGAATTTCTTTAAAGGTAAAATCGACGTTGGGTTTTATTAAAAAATCATTCGTACGTAGCTCCTTTGATGGGTTGATTTAGGGGTTTTTTGGAGGAGGGGACGCTGGAGGAAGGGGAGCGGGGCTGCCTTCCTGTTCCGATTCCAGAATGTAAGGAGCCCTAAGCATCCTGCGGTTGCGCTATGGCACCGTCCGGGCGCGGCACCTAGTTCGCCCTGGCTTACAGCCAGTAGCTAAAGGTGCCGCTTGGCTTCGCCCCTGCTGTATCGAGCAGGATGCAAAGGGCTCCTAACATTCTTCCATAGTCACAGGAAGGCAGCCCCGCTCCCCTTCCTCCGGCTGGTTTTTCCAAGCTCTATGATAAGATGCCTGGCAGTAGATGGTGCTTAGCTTGCTGTATGGGTGGTATCATATAAATGGTGGCTTTGTTTTTGCAGAATTTGCGATAACCAGCCGGGAGGGAGGATTGGCACGCTCTGGCGGCGGCTTTGGAAGAAGGGTTAGAAGCCCTTAGCATCCTGCTCGATACAGCAGGGGCGAAGCCAAGCGGCACCTTTAGCTGCTGGCATCAGCCAGGGCGAACTAGGTGCCGCGCCCGGACGGTGCCACAGTGTAACCGCAGGATGCTTAGGGATTCTTAGCCTTCTGGAACGGACGCCGCCAGAGCGTGCCAATCCTCCCTTCCGGCGTCCGTTTCTGCAAAAATGCAGCACTTGATGTACTTAATATTATATTATCAAAAAAAGCTGCCAACAGCAATCTTTAATGTAACCAGAGACAACAAGAAAGAAGCTGCCAATAGGATACGGCAGAATGGATTTAGAAAAGCGCTTGAAAAAAACAAGTAAAAAAAGCTTGACAGTTCACAGAAATTGTTTTATAATCGCACCAGCAAATAAAAAGGAGTGAATTGCATGTTAAATGTGGATGTAATGGAGAAAAACGCAAACTAAATATTGCACAGGACAGACTTACGCTGGAAGTCTGCCCATGGGTCAGCGGTTTGTCTGCTGATGTTTTCGCCTTGCATCTGCTTTATATATAGAAGATATTTTTTAATGTCGAGCTGATAGAGATTTTGTAGGATAAGATTTCGCATATAAAAGTATTATGTATGGCATACCTGTATAGGTGTGCTGTTTTTTTGCCATAATTATGACAAAGGATCTTTGAGGGTTCGTGCTTATGGTTTTGTATGCGCCTGTATTTGAGACTTAGCAGAAGCGTATCTATGCTTCTGCTGCTTTAGGGTTTCGGGGATTATCGATACTTCTTTTACGGATTTTATCGGTTGTTTTGTCGATATTCGGTGTCAGTTTGAATAATAAAAGCAATAGCTTTGCGTCTGTCGGCTATTGCTTTTTTTGTGTCTCGCAAGCGTTCTGTTTTACAAACAAAAGTGCGCAAAGCAGGTAATTGATTGCTGCAAGAGAGATTCCGTGGGAGATGGAAAGCAAACTGGAGAATTAGGTAAAATTAGGAATAATGGGAAAGGAAACGGACAGAAATGAATACAGAAATGAACTCAGAAATGAACATTAAAATGCACACCGATAAATTGTTAGAATTTGACAAGATTCGTGCACAATGGAAAACACACGCGCTGACAAAGTACGCAGCGGATTTGATCGACAATATGGACATTTATTTGAATGAGAGCGAGCTTCGCAGGAATCAGCGGGATACGACCGATGCGCGTGATATGATCGCGGCGTGTGGGATGCCGCCGCTCGTTTCGATGGATGGGGCGAGGGAGATCGTTGGCAGGGCGGTGAAGGAAGGCTGCCTGATGCCGGAGCAGTTGGCGGAGGTGGAAAAGCTGCTGACGGCAGTGCGCAGGCTGAAGGATTATCTGGATAAGGGTAAGCAGTATGAGAATCCGCTTGCCTGGTATGAGCAGAACCTGGATGCGCTGGATGTGCTGCGTGGGGAGATTGCGGCGCAGGTCCGAAACGGGGAGGTGGACGATTATGCGTCCAGGCAGCTTGCGCAGGTGCGCGGGGAGCTTGCTAGGACGAAGGAAAAGATGAAGGAGAAAGCACAGCAGGCGATGCGTGCGCAGAGTGCGTGCATGGCAGATCAGTATTGCACGGTGCGCAGCGGGCATATCTGCATTCCGGTGAAAAAGGAGTTTCAGTGCAGGGTCAAGGGCAGTGTGATTGACCGTTCGGCGAGCGGAAATACGGTTTTTATGGAGCCTGCGGCTGTTGCGAAGTTACAGGAAAAGGTGCAGGTGCTGGAACTAGAAGAAGAGCAGGAGGTATCCCGGATTTTGTATACGTTGACGGCGATGGTGGCGGACGAGGCTGCTGTGCTGGAAGAAAATATGCGGATGGCGGAAAAGCTGGATTTTATTTTTTCCAAGGGGAAGTTGAGTATCCAGATGGATGCCGTGCCGCCGAAGATCAATCTGGACAGGTATATCTGTATGAAGGATGCAAGGCATCCGCTGATGCCGAAGGAACAGTGTGTCCCGTTGCAGTTTACAGTCGGCGGGGAAGCGGACGGGATTGTGATTACAGGGCCGAATACGGGCGGCAAGACGGTAGCGATTAAGACCGTGGCGTTGAACTGCCTGCTGGCACAGTGCGGGCTGCATGTGACGTGCCGGGAAGCGGACATTTGTATGAACAGTATGTATTTGTGCGATATTGGGGACGGGCAGAGCCTTACGGAGAATTTATCTACGTTTTCTGCACATATTAAAAATGTATTGGAAATCGTAGGGCAGGTGGATGCGGACAGCCTGGTCGTTATGGATGAGCTTGGTTCGGGCACAGACCCGACAGAAGGCATGGGAATTGCCGTTGCGATTTTGGAAGAGCTGAAAAAAAGCGGATGCCTGTTTTTGGCTACGACACATTACCTGGAGGTCAAAGAATACGCAGCGCGTACGCCGCGGGTACTTAATGCGAGGATGGAGTTTGATAAACGCTCGCTGCAACCGACGTACCGGATGGTAATTGGAGAAGCGGGCGAAAGCTGTGCATTTTATATCGCGAAGCAGCTTGGAATGCCAAAGCGGATGCTTGAAACGGCAAAACAGGCAGCATATGGGAACGGTGTCAAAGAAAAGCAGGCAAGGAAACCCGCATCGAAATCGAAAATCAAACGGGCAAAAACGACTTCGTCATCCGCGCTGCTTTGTGAAAAATTCCAGATCGGGGACAGCGTCCTGGTTCTGCCGGATCAAAAGATCGGGATTGTATGTGAGCCGGTCAATGAAAAAGGGGTGCTCAGAGTGCAGCTTCCGGGGAAGAAAATATGGATCAGCCATAAGAGGGTAAAGCTGCATGTGGCTGCGGAAAAGCTGTATCCTGACGATTATGATTTTTCGATTGTGTTTGATACGGTGAAGAACCGCAAGATCCGTCATGCTATGGAACGCAAGTATACGGATGAGGTGATCGAAGGCGCGGATTAAGGTGACGTCAGATTTGCCAAATTTTGAATACTTTGTATATTTTTATTGCCAGCCGCGCCATTTTCCAGTAAAATGATTTATCAGAAAAAAGTAATTCATAACATGTAACCCACTGAAAAGGGAATCCACCAACAGGAGGAAGCAGAATGTCTCAGAGAAAAGATATCCATAAAGTACTGATTATTGGTTCCGGCCCTATTATTATCGGGCAGGCGTGCGAGTTTGATTATTCCGGCACGCAGGCGTGCAAGGCGCTGCGGAGTTTGGGCTATGAAATTGTGCTGGTTAATTCCAATCCGGCTACGATTATGACAGACCCGGAAACCGCGGATGCGACGTATATCGAACCGTTAAACGCACAGCGCATGGAGCAGATTATAGAAAAAGAAAGGCCGGATGCGCTGCTGCCGAACCTGGGCGGCCAGTCGGGGCTGAATCTGTGTGCGGAGCTTGCGAAAAACGGCGTGCTGGAAAAGTACAACGTACAGGTGATCGGTGTGCAGGTGGATGCGATCGAGCGCGGGGAGGACCGTATCGAGTTTAAAAAGACGATGGACAGCTTAGGAATCGAGATGGCGCGCAGCGAGGTGGCGTATTCGGTAGACGAGGCGCTTGCGATTGCGGATAAGCTGGGGTATCCGGTCGTACTGCGCCCTGCGTATACGATGGGCGGCGCCGGCGGCGGGCTGGTATACAATGTAGAGGAATTAAAGACAGTCTGCGCCAGGGGCTTACAGGCAAGCCTGGTCGGGCAGGTGCTTGTAGAAGAGTCTATTTTGGGCTGGGAAGAGCTGGAGCTGGAAGTCGTGCGTGATGCGGCAGGCAATATGATTACCGTCTGCTTTATCGAAAATATCGACCCGCTTGGCGTGCATACCGGAGATTCGTTCTGCTCCGCGCCGATGCTGACGATCTCTGATAAGGTGCAGAAGCGGTTGCAGGAAAAGTCCTATCGGATCGTAGAGTCGATCCAGGTAATTGGCGGCACAAACGTACAGTGGGCGCATGATCCAAAGACCGACCGGGATATTGTGATTGAGATTAATCCGAGGACGTCGCGCTCTTCCGCGCTCGCGTCCAAGGCAACGGGCTTTCCGATCGCGCTGGTGTCCGCGATGCTTGCAACCGGGCTGACGCTGGATGAGATTCCATGCGGCAAATACGGCACGCTTGACCGCTATGTGCCGGACGGGGATTATGTGGTGATCAAATTTGCACGCTGGGCGTTTGAGAAGTTTAAAGGCGTGGAGGATAAGCTTGGTACGCAGATGCGCGCGGTAGGCGAGGTAATGAGCATCGGCAAGAACTTTAAGGAAGCGTTTCAAAAGGCGGTCCGCAGCCTGGAAAACGGGCGCTACGGGCTGGGGCACGCAAAAGACTTTGATCAAAAATCAAAGGAGGAGCTGTTAAAGCTGCTGATTACGCCTTCCAGCGAACGGTATTTTATCATATATGAAGCGCTGCGCAAAGGGGCGTTACCAGAAGAGATTTATGAGATTACAAAGATCAAGCACTATTTCCTGGAGCAGATGCGTGAACTGGTAGAGGAAGAAGAGGCGCTTGCGGCGGCAAAAGGCAGCCTGCCGGATGACGATGCGCTGATTACGGCGAAAAAGCATGGATTTTCCGATCAATATTTAAGCCAGATCCTGCAAGTTTCGGAGGATGATGTCAGAAACCGCAGGATCGCGCTTGGAGTAGAGGAAGCGTGGGAAGGCGTGCATGTGAGCGGGACAAAAGACAGCGCGTATTATTATTCGACCTATAATGCCCCGGACAGCAATCCGGTGAGCGAAGGAAAGCCAAAGATTATGATACTGGGCGGCGGGCCGAACCGGATCGGGCAGGGGATTGAGTTTGACTATTGCTGCGTCCATGCGTCCAAGGCGCTTAAAAAGCTGGGCTTTGAGACGATTATAGTCAACTGCAATCCTGAGACGGTATCGACCGACTATGATACGTCTGACAAGCTGTATTTTGAACCGCTGACGCTGGAGGATGTGTTAAGCATCTATAAAAAAGAGCAGCCAGTCGGCGTGATTGCACAGTTTGGCGGGCAGACGCCGTTAAATCTTGCTGCCGACCTGGAGAGAAACGGGGTCAGGATTTTGGGTACGGCGCCGTCTGTGATCGACCTGGCGGAGGACCGCGACCAGTTCCGCGCGATGATGGAAAAGCTGGATATTCCAATGCCGGAATCCGGCATGGCGGTCAATGTCGAGGAAGCGTTAAACATCGCGGAAGGCATCGGCTATCCGGTTATGGTGCGCCCGTCGTATGTATTGGGCGGCAGGGGCATGGAAATTGTATACAATGCCAAAAGCATGGAAGGGTATATGAATGCGGCTGTCGGCGTTACGCCTGACCGCCCGATTCTGATTGACCGTTTTCTCGGACATGCGACAGAGTGTGAGGCGGATGCGATCAGCGACGGCAGCCATGCGTTTGTGCCGGCTGTAATGGAGCATATCGAGCTTGCCGGCGTGCATTCGGGAGACTCCGCATGTATTATTCCTTCCAAGCATATTTCCAGGGAGAACGTAAAGACGATTCAGGAATATACGAGAAAAATCGCGGAAGAAATGCATGTCAAGGGATTGATGAATATGCAGTACGCGATTGAAAAAGGAAAAGTATTCGTGCTGGAGGCAAATCCGAGGGCGTCCCGTACCGTGCCGCTTGTGTCCAAGGTATGCAATATCCGCATGGTGCCGCTTGCGATCGAGATTATTACCGCGGAACTGACAGGTATGCCGTCTCCGGTGCCGCAGCTCACCGAACAGGAAATCCCGTATTATGGAGTGAAGGAAGCAGTCTTTCCATTTAATATGTTCCAGGAGGTCGACCCGGTGTTAGGGCCGGAAATGCGCTCGACCGGAGAGGTGCTGGGGCTTTCCGCGTCGTACGGCGAAGCGTTTTATAAGGCGCAGGAAGCGGCGCAGATGAGGCTGCCGCTGGAAGGGACGGTGCTGATCTCCGTCAGCGACCGGGATAAGCCGGAGGTTGTCGAGATCGCCAGGGAATTCAGCGAAGCGGGCTTTCAGATTATCGCGTCGAAAAACACCTGCAAATTAATCCGCGAGTCCGGTATGGAAGCGCAGATGGTATACAAGCTGCATGAGGGCAGGCCGGATATGCGCGACCTGATTACAAACGGCAAGATCGACCTGATTATCAATACGCCTGTGGGGGAGGAGCGCTTGGACGACAGCTATCTGCGTAAGGCGGCGATTAAAAAGAAGGTGCCGTATATGACAACGATGGCGGCGGCAAGGGCGACGGTCAGCGGCATACGATCGCTGAAAAAACATGGCAGCAGCCAGGTAAAATCCTTGCAGGAGCTTCACAGCCAGGTACGCCATTGATCGTGCATGGCGGGATTGAATATTGCATCTTAGGAAAAAATAGATTATAATACTGTCAGGAAGCAAGCCATTCAATATCAAAAGCGGGTCCTTTTTTACGAGGGCCGCTTTTGATACATGCATATCATACATAGATTGGAATCGCGGATGAATGAATTAAATGCAAAAACCAATGGGAAAATACAAAAAGCCATTGACTGGTGTACAAGAAACCGCAATATGCTCTTTCTGGCAGTTTGTCTTGCAAATCATGGAATTTATACCATTGTTTTTCATTATCTGGATATCTGGCAGTTGTCCACGCTGAATCTGGTTAGCTGCGGGTTTTATTTAGATTTTTTATTGATCAGAAGAGATATGTCTGAGAAAAGTATTGTCTATACTTATTTTGAGATTCTGCTGTTTTCTGTATTAAGTGAGATTTTTCTCGGCCCGGATTATGGATTTTTTCTGTATATTGTCGGAATGTCGGCGACTGTATTTTATCTTGTGCCGTCTTATGGAAACAGGCGGTTTTTGTTTCAGTTTATCGGCATCGTAACGACGATTGTGCTGGAAGGGGCGATTTTGGCGTTCGATATCAGCTTTCCCAGTATTCAAAATGTGACAGAACCGTACCAGATCCCTATTTATCTGGGGAATCTTGGGGTGACGGCGGCGATTGTATTTGGGGCGACTTTTTTTTATTCCCAGGAGACAGAAAAGGTGTGGGAGTCGCTGCGCTACAGTACGAACCACGATGCTTTGACAGGGCTTTACAACCGCCGTTTTCTGGAACGTTATATCGAAGAGATTCCTTATGGAAAACGTAGGGACTATGTCGTTGCGATGGTGGATATTGATTTTTTTAAAAAAGTCAATGATACTTATGGGCATGAAGCGGGGGATAAAGTGCTGCGAAGGGTGTCCTCCTGCCTACAGGAAACGGCGGGGACAGAAAACCTGGCAGTCCGCTGGGGCGGGGAAGAGTTTATTCTTTATTTTCCTGATTCCACGCAGGATGCAGTATACGAGAAGATGGAAGAGCTGCGAAAGGAAGTAGCGTCTTTAGTCATTCCGTCGGCGCGCCGCCATATACGGGTCACGATTACGTCGGGGATTGCGTCTGGACTTGCTGACAGCAATTATGAGAAGGTGATCCGAAGCGCGGATGAGAAGCTGTATCTTGGAAAGCAAAGAGGAAGAAACCAGGTAGTTGTTTAATGCAGGCGGGTAAGAAAGTAAAGGGCAGAAAAAGTATGGGAAAAAAGTTAGATAAAAGGATCAAAAGGTTTTTCACGTTCAGTGTGGCAAGCGTACTGCTCGTCTGTCTGGTTGTATTTTCCTGGGCGATCCTGTATATGCAGAAGCAGACGGAAAATTCAGTAGAAGATATCAGCAATATTTATATGGAAGAAGTCAGCTTCCAGATCCAGCAGAAGTTTTCTTCGATTATTGATCTGCGGCTCGACCAGGTGGAAGGAGCGATCAGGCGAAGCAACCAGGGGGAGATTACTTCCTGGGAGGAGCTGATACAGGACCTGAAATTCAGCGCGGAGGTGCGGGATTTTACCTATATGGGTATTTATACACAGTCTGGGGAGGCGGTGCGGATTACCGGAAAGCATCTGGATATCTCCGGCTATGACAGGATGCTGCAAAATATCGAGGAAAACGGCAGCGCCATCGCAGTTGCTACCGACAAGGACGGTGAAAAATTCCTGATGCTGGCGGTAGCGGTGCGCTATCCTTTGAAGGACGGCGGCGTCAGCAAGGCGCTGGTCGGGGGCGTCCCGATGGATTATTTAAAAGAAGCGCTGTTTCTGGATGAAAAGGATGCCAAGGTGTATTCGCATGTGATCGCCGGGGACGGTTCCTTTGTCATCCGCAGCAGCGACGCATACCGGGATAATTATTTTAACCGGGTGGCGGCGCTGTTTGAGGAAATAAATGGAAAGACAGTCGAGGATTTTCAGGGGGAGCTAAAGGAAGCGCTGGAGACAGGCAGCCATTATTTTTCCGTTATTTCTGTCGATGGAGAGCGCAGGTATCTGTGCTGTATGCCGATTTCCAAAAAGGTGGACTGGTATCTCGTCGCGGTTATGCCGAGCAGTGTGCTGAATGAACGGCTCAGCAAGCTGGATTCTGTGCGGATTATGATTATGATAAGCTCAGCGATGATGATTCTCGTTACGATGCTGATTATTTTTATCATGTATTACAGGCTTTCCAAGCAGCAGATGAAAGAGCTGGATAAAAAAGAACGCGCGGCAGTCCGTGCAAATATGGCAAAAAGTGAATTTTTATCCAGTATGAGCCATGATATCCGTACGCCGATGAACGCGATTATCGGCATGACAGAGATTGCCCTGCGCAATTTGCAGGATATGATGCGCGTGGAGGACTGTCTGAAAAAGGTACGCCTCTCCAGCAAGCACCTGCTTGGGCTGATTAACGATGTGCTCGATATGTCCAAGATCGAAAGCGGCAAGATGACGTTAAATGTGAGCCAAATGTCGCTGCGGGAAGCGATGGACGATATTGTGAATATTATGCAGCCGCAGATCAAGGAGCGCAATCAGTTTTTTGACATTTTTATCCGCGATATCCAGGCGGAAAATGTCTGCTGCGACGCGGTGCGCTTAAACCAGGTGCTGCTGAACCTTTTGTCCAACGCGGTTAAATTTACGCCGGAAGCGGGCAGGATTGACGTGCATCTGTGGCAGGAAGCGTCGGATAAGGGAGAGCATTATATCCGCACGCATTTTATCGTGGAAGATACGGGCATCGGGATGTCGGAGGAGTTTCAAAAGAAGATCTTCGATACGTTTGCACGGGAAGAAGAGAACGAAAAGGTGCAAAAAATTGTCGGGACAGGGCTTGGCACTTCGATTACCAAAAGCATCGTTACGCTGATGGGCGGCAGGATCGAGGTAAAAAGCGAGCAGGGCAAGGGAAGCTGCTTCCATGTGATCGTGGATTTTGAAAAGGCAGAACACGCCGAACAGGATATGGTGCTGCCGGAATGGAATGTCCTAGTTGTGGACGATAATGAGATGCTCTGTGTCAGCGCGGTTGCCAACTTAGAAGCGCTTGGCGTCCATGCAGACTGGACGATGGACGGGATGCAGGCGGTAGATATGATTGAAGAACGCCACAATAAGCAGCAGGATTATCATTTTGTACTGATCGACTGGAAGATGCCGAATATGGACGGCATTGCCACAATCCGCGAGATTCACAGGCGGGTCGGCAGGGACGTCCCGATCTTTCTGATCTCGGCATATGACTGGAGCGAGCTGGAGGAACAGGCGTTTGATGCGGATATCGAAGGATTTATATCCAAGCCGCTGTTTAAATCTACGCTGTTTGCAAGGCTTAGGCAGTATGCGGACGGGAAGCTTCCTGGCGGCGACGAAGGCGAAGAGGTGCATGACTTTACCGGAAAGCATGTTCTGCTGGCAGAAGATATTGATATTAACTGGGAGATTGCCAATGAGATCTTCTCGGCGGTCGGGCTGGAGCTGGAATGGGCGGTCAACGGGCAGGACTGTGTGGACAAGTTTGCCAAGTCTGAGGTCGGATTTTATGACGCGGTGCTGATGGATGTTCGGATGCCTGTGATGAACGGCTATGACGCTACGAGGGCGATCCGGGCATTAGACCGCCCGGACAAAGACCTTCCGATTATTGCGATGACAGCGGATGCATTTGCCGACGACGCGAAGCGCTGTTTTGAAAGCGGGATGAACGACCATTTGACAAAGCCTTTGGACATTCGGGAATGTATGCGCACCTTCCAGAAATATTTAAAATAAACAGGATTGCATTTTTATTCATTTTTAGGTATAATGGCAAAGATATGGGAGCGGTATCGTTCGCAATAAGGAGGATAAAGAACATGAAAAAATTATTAGCAGCGATTGTAACATGTACTCTGACTGCGGCAATGCTTGTTGGATGCGGCAGCCAGGGCAGTGACAGCGGCAACGCGCAAAACAAGGACGTTAATGCGGAGATTACGCAGGCAGACGGGGAAACAGGCGGCGCGGACGCGTCAAACGCAGGCACGGATGCAGGCACAAGCGGGACAGACGATGCGCAGGCAGAAGGCGGGGACGCGGCTGCCGCGGATGTCAAGACCGTAAAGGAAGGCGTGCTGACGATGGCGACAAACGCAACCTTCCCGCCGTATGAGTATTACGAAGGCAATGAGATCGTAGGCATCGACGTAGAGATCGCGGAAGCGATTGCGAAAAAACTGGGCCTGGAATTAAAAGTAGAGGATATGGAGTTTAATTCGATCATTATTGCAGTCACACAGGGCAAGGCGGATCTTGGGCTTGCGGGCATGACGGTGATGGAAGAGCGCCTGGACGCTGTGAATTTTTCCGATTCGTATGCAACAGGCATCCAGGCAATTATTGTGCCAAAGGACTCTGACATCCAGGGCGTGGATGACTTAAACGGCAAGAAGATCGGCGTGCAGCTTTCGACCACAGGTGATATTTATGCAAAAGAAGATTTCGGCGAGGAAAATGTAGAGGCTTACAACAAAGGCGCAGATGCGGTTATGGCGTTAAAGCAGGGAAAAGTAGACGCGGTCATTATCGACAACCAGCCGGCGCTTGCGTTCGTAAAAGACGCCGAAGGGCTGAAAGTACTGGATACACAGTACAAGGTCGAGGACTACGCGGCAGCGATCGCAAAGGATAACGAAGGGCTGCTTGCAGCAGTAAACAGCGCGCTCGCAGAGCTTGAGGCGGAAGGAACGCTCCAGTCGATTATTGAAAAGTATATTATCGCGGAATAAAAAAGAGCAGAGGGCAAATAAGCGCCCTCTTTTCTGCGTTTACCGCTGCCCGCCGTAAGGCGGATGAAAAGTGCCAAAAACACTGGCTGGCTAAAGGAGGGATAAACAAACAGGATGGAAAACCTGAGGGCAATCATTGACAAATTTTTTATTACGGACAACCGCTGGCAGTATTTTACCGGCGGACTTGCAACGACGCTGCGGGTAACGGCAGGCGCGCTTTTGATCGGGCTGTTGATCGGTGTGGTCGTCTCGATTATCCGCTCGTCCCATGACCAGATCAACCAAAAGGAATTGACACCCCCGGCAAGAGCCGTATTCTGGGTGCTCAATACCGCGGCAAGGCTCTATCTGACCATTATCCGCGGGACGCCGACGCTTGTACAGCTTTTGCTCATTTACTTTTTCTTTTTGCAAAATGTGGAAAATAAAGTGACAACAGCGACGATTGCGTTCGGCATCAACTCCGGGGCGTACTTAGCGGAGATCTTTCGTTCCGGCATTATGTCGATTGACAAGGGCCAGATGGAAGCGGGACGCTCCCTGGGGCTTAGCTATACCAAGACGATGCGCAAGATTATACTTCCCCAGGCATTTAAAAACGCGCTGCCTGCGCTGATCAATGAAATTATTACACTGTTAAAGGAAACGTCAATCTGCGGATACATAGGCTTAAACGATCTGACACGCGGCGCTGAGATTATCGGCGGCGCTACATACGACCAGTTTGTGCCGCTGCTTGCCGCGGCTTTGATTTATCTTGCCGTTGTCATGTTTTTTACATGGATTATGGGTATTGTGGAAAGGAGGCTCAGAGAAAGTGATCGCCGTTAAAAATCTAACCAAACAGTTTGGCAGCCATCTAGTGCTTGACCATATTACGGAAACAATCGAAGCAGGCGAAAAGATCGCAATCATAGGGCCGTCAGGCTCTGGCAAATCGACTTTTTTACGCTGTCTGAACCTGCTGGAGCAGCCGACCAGCGGGCAGATTATCTTCGACGGGACTGATATTACGAAAAAAGGCGTAGACATCAACAAAATCCGACAGCAGATGGGCATGGTGTTCCAGCACTTTAACCTGTTTCCGCATCTGTCGATTCTGGATAACATTACCCTTGCGCCCCTGCAACTAAAGCTGATGGGAAAGGAAGAGGCGCAGGAGGAGGCGCTGCGGCTTCTAAAAATCGTGAACCTGGAAGAAAAAGCGTCCGCGTATCCAGGGCAGCTCTCCGGCGGGCAGAAGCAGCGAATCGCGATTGTGCGCTCTTTGGCATTAAAACCGAAAATGATGCTGTTCGACGAGCCAACCTCCGCGCTCGACCCGGAGATGGTCGGGGAGGTGCTGGAGGTGATGAAGGGGCTGGCGGATGATGGGATGACGATGGCGGTTGTGACGCATGAGATGGGGTTTGCGAAGGAAGTGGCTACGCGGGTGTTTTTTGTGGATGAAGGGCGTATCTTGGAGAAGGGGACGCCGAAGCAGGTGTTTGAGGAGCCGGAGAATCCTAGGACGAAGGAGTTTTTGTCGAAGGTGCTGTAGAGGGGGGCTTCAGGGAGGGACGCTGAAAGAAGGGACGAGGGGCTGGCTTCCTGTTCCTATTCCAGAATGTAAGGAGCCCTAAGCATCCTGCTGTTACGTTGTTGGCCCCGTCCGGGCGCGGCACCTAGTTCGCCCTGGCTTACAGCCAGCAGCTAAAGGTGCCGCTTGGCTTCGCCCCTGCGTTGTGAGCAGGATGCTAAGGGCTCCTAACATTCTTACAAACGTCTCAGGAAGCCAGCCCCTCGTCCCTTCTTTCGGCTGTCTTTCTCAGGCTCTACTGGAAGATCCAAGGCAGCAAGCAGTAAGTTGCAAGCGATTCGTGGTTCTTGCTATGCGGGATACATGAGGGCTAATATTGCTGCAAGCGCTGCTGGATGCTCATGTATGGTAAAGAAGCAAGCAACCGAAAACAAGAGATGGACTGCCAGCAACACACTATTCTGAACCAAAGAAACCAAAGACTAAAAGACAAGCATTATGGAAATGTGCATAACAGGCTATGGAATCCCTCTCATTCCTACTGTCTTAAAGAACTAAAAAAGAATAATAAATGACATTGCTATTTTGCAGAAAAAAATTCCTCACGCCCACGATACTCACTTTTAATGACTTCAAACATTTCTTCTGGAGTTTCCTTGCAACCATTTTGCAGCCATAATTTAATTATCCTTGTCAGGCCACTTTTGAAAAATTCCATATGGTATTCAATATGGCAATCATCAAAATGTTTTTGAGCCAGTTGATAATCATACGTCAATATCTTATATTTTTCATCATATCCTAATTTGAAGTAGGTACGATAAAAAATCTGATTTTGAGCTATATGTTGAAAAAGTACCAGATAATTATTTGAGTTAAAGCCTTTTGTAATTTCCTCTTTGTATAATTCAGCAACTTGGGCTTCCAGTTTTTCTCTTATTGTGTCAGCCAATTCATATATATCGACATAGTTTGCGTAAAAGGTACTGCGATTCAAACTTGCCTTTTTGCATATATCGGAAACGCTGATTTGGCTTAATTCCTTTGTTTGAAGAAATTCTATCAACACTTGTTCTATTTTTTGCATGGACTCCCGTTTCCGTTTATTGTTTTTTGTATTCATAAAACCCCCTTTATTCCAACACTTGTACATATATTGTTGATTGTTTTGGAGTGGCAGATTTATTATACTATTCTTACAATAAACAAACAACTGTTGGTCAAAAAAAGTAGTTTTGTAGCAATGCTTATGGGAACGATAAGCGGGGTATTGTTTGCTTTGGGAATGTGCATGGCACTTATCCCGGAGTGGGAAGCGTTTCAACCGGGAGTTATATTCGGCTGCGTGGGGATTTTGCTTGGGTTGATTACCTTAATCGTGTGGAGGAAAATGGAACACAAGCAGCCAATTCAGATTTCCGGCAAAACGATTTTTACAATCATTGTTGGTGTCATTGGTGCTTTAGCATTAGGTGTAGGAATGTGTTTTTGTATGGTATGGGGCAAAATTGTTATCGGTGTCATAATCGGCTTAGTTGGCATTGTTATCTTGCTTTCGTTAATTCCTCTGGTAAAAGGGATAAAAGATTGAATATAAAACAAAGTATCATCAACAAGGCTGAAAGCACGGAAATAGGGAAACAGTTTATCAAAGAGCAACGCTCACGAATTATTTTATTTGCAGTATTTTGTGATGAAGTTATGCGGTGTATTGCTTGTTCTGTTGAATTTTGTTTTAGCGGGAGCAATTTATATCAGTCTATCACGCAATGTTGCCACAAAGCATGGTGAAATTGTTATGATTACGATTGCCGCCTATACGTTTTACAAAATAACTATGACAATTATCAAAGCTGTAAGGCAGCACAAAACCCCCTCACCGCTGCTTTCAGTTATCCGTTGCATTGGTTATGCAGAAGTGGCGGCATCCGTTTTAACCTTGCAGCGTTCTATGCTTGTTTTGTTTGGAGAAATGAGCGATACAGATATTCTCACTATGAATATACTAACCGGAAGTGCTGTTTGTTTATTTGTACTGATACTTGGAATTATATTGATAACAAGAGGAAAAAGGAAAGGATAAATTATGATGGCTAAATCTAAAATTGTAAAAGCAAATGAAAAAATCGCAGAAAAAGTTGTAGGTACGTTTGAAAAGATTGAAGATACCGTTGTTGGCGGCTATTCCAAAATAGAGGACGCTTTTGTTGACCGTTATCTTACAAAAGACGGTGAAACTGTAGCAGACGCAAAAGAACGTCTGAAAAAAGAACGGGAAAAGCGAGAAACGGAAGCCGTTAAAAATATTTTGGCGACAAGCGGAGATAAAATGCAACCATAAAACCATGCAATGCCCTTTGTGGGAGAAAGGGGGGATCATCTATGCCTTGCACAGAAGCATACAGAGAACACATCTTGTATACTTTCAATGGCTATTGCAAGACCGTCATACGCTTTGCGGCTATCAACGC
>CAMUPC010000078.1 GCA_947090545.1 uncultured Eubacterium sp.
GAACTGAAACGGGAACGGAAGGCAGTTATCCCGAAAAGGGATTACGCAAATAAGAAATTGATTGACACTTCTGACGAGAAATTCCAGAACAGTCCAGGGCTACAGAGGTGGTCGGCAAAAAATAGGAATGCCGAAGCACCCCCATTCCCCAGATTAAACGCATGAATGAATAAATTGTGAACAAATACTGCCTTTACAGAAAATTTTTGGTACTATTCTTGTAAAGGTGGTGTTTTACAATGACAGAAATATTAAAAACAATAGAATTGATCAAGGACAAAAGACAGAAAAAAGGCCAGGCATAAACTGCTTGACATTGTGGTGGCCGTGTTGTTTGCAAAACTGGCAAATGCCGATGACTGGGAGGAAGTTGAGATTTTTGCAAAGTCGAATAAAACGAGACCACTGCAATTCCACAGCTGCTGGATACCATACATGTAAAGGGGAGCGTCATAACGATTGATGCCATGGGGCACAGACGGAAATAGCGGAAAAGATAAAACAGAAGCGTGCAGATTACACGCTGGCTGGTAAAGGAAAACCCAAAAAACCTGTACAGGGAAATCCGTGAGTATTTTGAGGAAGAGGAATTTTTAAAAGAATTAAGAGGCAGAAACGGTTATAAAGTGGCTAAAGAAAAATCCCATTCCAAAATCGAAACAATGGAATATTACCAATGTGATGAGATTAAATGGATGCAGGAAAAAAGCCGCTGGAAAGGGATAAAGAGTATTGGGATGGTATGTAAGACAATAGGACGGGCAGGGAAACAGGTAACAGAAAAGAGATATTATATAAGCAGCCTGCCATTAGAAGTAGGCCTGGTTGCAAGGATAGTGATGGAACATTGGTCGGTGGAAACCATGCACTGGCATTTGGACGTAACATTTAAAGAGGACAGCAATACTACTTTAGATAAAACAGTAGCACAGAATCTGAATATCATAAACAAATGGTGTTTATCAATTTTAAAACTATTTGATGTCGGAAAGAAAATGCCACTCAGAAAGAAACGGTATTGCATCAGCATGAATGCCAGAAAGTATTAGGATCAGATATTAACACTGTAAGACTTGACACCGACGTATAATTAAAGAGAAGAAACATTCATGCGTTTGTCCTGCAAAAAAACATTTTGGTCTTGTAGTAATTGCAAAAATCTGCTATAATTTATAATCTGTTTTATGCCCGAATCTAAATTTGTTGAGAAGAAGGGCTTTTTCCAAATATACAGAAAAAAATTGATATGAAAGAAAGGTGATGTAAGTATGTCAAAAGCATCAGATGCATTTGAAAATGAAATTGTTAAGATGGTTAATTTACATAGGGAAGAATGCCTTCCCTATGATCTTCCAAGGTGGCTGATTGAAGAAGGTGTAAGACCAAAAGCAAAAATTATCGGTGCTGAGGGTATAGGGAGTAAAGATAAAAATAACAAGACGGATGTTGTTGTGTATTTGGAAGCTTCAGAACCAATTAAGATTTCTGCCAAGCTTATGAATGCGGATTATTTCGGGAATTGGTATGGCCATAAGAGGTTTCTCGTAGAATTTGGTATTGATGCGTTTTACAGAATGACCGCTGCATCAACTGCCTTTGCAAATAGATGGGCAAGAACAGCGACAGCGCCTTATGTAGGGGTGAGCATTTGTTTTGGTCGACGATCTGGGAATACAGGTCAGAACTTTACTGATATTTTTACGATAGAGGATATACTTACTGTTGCACGTGGATATGGTAATGGGGTTTCTGTTGCTAATTGCATGTATATTTCCAACACAAGCGCGAGAGACATCCCTAGTCTAATCAGAAATATTGAAGCAATAACTGTCCAGAGTGTAAATAAAGCAACAGAGAGTTTCAAGGTTGCTCATAGACCAATCAATCCGATTACAGAGGGCACAAATAGAGGAAAGAACGTGTATACCAAATTCCAACCATATGAGCGGTTAACCTCTCGTACAGTAATTCGTGATCCGAAGCAACTGTTTAGATTGGGGAAATTTGTAGAGGTTGAACCAAATTGTCTAAACCATAATCATATTCTTGATGACTTAGAGGAAAGGTATAATATTGTGGTTCCGAGAAAACAAAAATAAGCTGATATCCTTTCAAAAAAGAGGTATACTCTGACTACCTAATAATAAGGAGTGTTCAAAAATGAATTTGATCAGTTTGTTTAGTGGATGCGAAGGTCTCGACTTAGGCTTTGAAAAAGCTGGTTTTGGCATTCCTGTAGCTAATGAGTTTGATAAAATAATATGGGAAACATTCAAGGCTAACCATCCCAAAACGAATCTAATCGAGGGTTATGTCCGGCTGATTACAAAAACTGATATGGAACATTATCTTCCTGGTGAGGTTGATGGGATAATCGTGGGACCTCCGTGCCAATCATGATCTGAAGCAGGGGCTCTGAAGGGCATCGAGGATGCGCGAAGGCAGCTTTTTTGATTACATTCGTATCTTAGGTGTATTTAAACCAAAATTCTTTTTGGTAGAAAACGTAAGTAGTATGCTTGCAAATAGACATTCAGAGGCTGTTCAAAATATTCTTAAAATTATAGTTTTTGACTATCTCTTTATAAGTTCTCATAAGCCGATATAGCCTGTGTTTACAGGCTTTCCGGCATTTTTCAAATTGGAAGAAGCTCTTATATATTCTCATTCCCCCTCATGTTGTTGCGTCCAAAAGTAATAAAGTCACAAACCACCACTTCAAGTGGTGGTTTGAAGAGCCCTATAAGGGCATATTGCTTGCTGCCCTATAAGGGCGGTATCGCAAGCCTGTTACTTGGCTGCCCTTAGAAAGGACCAATCATTCCCCTTCTTCGACTCTTCCATTTGCTTTTCTATATATCCTCTTTACTGTTTTTTCGTCTATATTGCCTATTGTCTCTACATAATATCCTCTCGCCCAGAATTCTTTGTCTCCCCGCGCCTTAAATTCCGGATGTCTGTCAAATATCATCTATGCACTTTTTCCTTTCAGGTATCCCATGAAACTTGATACACTGTATTATGGTGGGAGTTCTATGCATAAATGATCAGCTCAGACTGCATCCGCTGTAATTTTTACATTTTTATATCCGCAAAGCATAATTATAATTTCATGAACGTCCTGCATCACTTTCCCATACATTACTTTTCTGCGATACTTTGGTATAAAAACTACATGGTACTGGCATTTCCATTTCGTATGTGATAAACTGTAATTGTCCATTTGGACCGCCTCTTTTGCTTGTATAAATGGCTTGCGACACCATCTATATTATATCAAAGGAGGCTTTTTCTGTCTGCTGTGACGCTACTGCTTATTCCGTTCTCCCCAGCAAATCTGGGGGATTAAGATATTTCATTTACTACTAAGCAATCAGCCGTTCCATTTCTGCCATTGCGCTATCAGAAGTTGCGTGTGCATAATAGTTCAGCGTCATGTTGATGTTGGAATGTCCCATGATATACTGTAACGCTTTCGGGTTCATTCCGGCGTTTGCTAAATTGGTACAGAATGTATGGCGTAAGGTATATGGCGTTGTCACTTTCGGTAAGGCTGACTCATGGCTTTTGTTGTACTTCTTCACAAGCCTCCGGAACATGGATTCATAATTGACTACCACTTTCGGCAACCCGTTCCGGTTAAGGAATATAAATCTGCTGTAACCGCCGACAATAAAATTGTCTGCTCACCCCCATATGCACTAACTTTGCAAAAAGCATAGAAACTGCTGCCGGACGTTTTTTCGTTTTTCAATGTATGACATTTTTATCAATTCTAATATATCAAAAGACATCGACCGAATATCTGGCAGTATCATCAAAAAAATTATAAATGACGCAAGCTTCGCCTCCCTCCATATGCCCCGGTTCCCTGCGGATGTCCCAAGAGGGGGAAATATCAATATCCCCAAGATATTTTAGGTAATTGCGAAACTCGAAGAAAATAGGAGTATAGGTAACCTAAAACCCACATTTATATAAAATGGAAAATAGTCCGAATTGCAGACAACAAAAAGCAGATGTAATCTCTAAAAAAGGACCCACTTTATCCAGAAGCAAAATAATCTTCTGGCTATAGTTTGATTCGTCTGCGCCATTTACGCAATGGGCGGTTTCAAACTCCGGATATACTCGTGTTTATGCATCTTGTCCGCAGCAATTACTGTTATAAGCTGCGTTATACCTGCCAGAAGAAGGTCGGCGTGTATGGTTATTTCATCCCGTGTTTTCCGGTCGGCTGCACAGAAGCTGTCTTTAAAATGGTTGATGGCTTTTTCTACATTTACACGGATTTTATAGGTTTTGGCCCATTCTTCCATTCCGCGTGCGGTTCCGGGATATACCCACAGGTTCTTTTCCGGGTAAATGTAAAACATACGCCCACAGCGGGACGTTGTGCATGGATTTTCACAATGGCATATACGCTTTGATTTTTTGGTAGTTTTTTCATATTCCCATTACATTTTCGGGCAGACAAACTTCATGGACGGGATACCGCTGCGCAGATGGGACTTGCTTCCTTCCCTGCGCATGGGGAGTGACGGGTCATGCTGCACTGGTCAACAAAAATTGAACACTTAAATTGTATTTTTTGACATACAATCTTTATTATTTTACAGCCGCATATGTTTCCCTATACTGCCTTGGTGTTAAATATCCCAGAGAGTATGCTGGCCGTTCCTCATTGAAAAATTTTATATACGCAGCCATTTCTTCTTCGATATTTTCACCCTGCAGATGAAAATCCGTGAACAGTTCTGATTTTATCCATCCGTTGATCGATTCCATTGCCGCATTGTCTGTAGGTGTTCCGGCACGTGACATGGAATGTATAATGCCGCAGGGTCCAAGCAGTTTATTATAGTTTTTGGATGCATATACGGATCCCTGATCCGAATGCAGGACCATTTTATATTCCGGATATTGTTTCTTAAGCTCTATAAGGTCGTTCAAACCGCTGATATACGTCATGCGGTCTCCGCGCTTTGCTGACAGTGAATGGCTCAGGATTTCATTGTTCCACAGATCCATATATAATGTCAGCTCATAATATACGCCCTTTAACCGGAATGCTGTCATATCACTCACAATGCACTGCATCGGCCCATTAATTTTCAGCCCCGCCAAGATAAGGTTCGGATACACTTTTCGCGGTTCGCCCGGTTTTTTATACCGGTAATGCTTTGACTTGCTTTTTATGCCTGCAATTTTACAGCATTTATGTGCATACGCATTTGAAACGTTAAGTCCTGTGTCCAGCCTTATTTTCGCGCTCAGCCACCGGTATCCATGTGACGGGTATTTCAGATGGTATTCCCGGAACAGAAAGACATTGTCGGCAAGAGCCTTTGTTTTCGGGGCCGGATCGCAGAGACGTTTCTTCCAATAGTAAAAACTGCTCCTTCGGATATCCATGGATTCACATAAAAGTCTGACAGGAAATTCGCCGGATAATTCCAGTATTATTTCATATTCCAGTTGTCGAAGATTGTGACTGTCTTCGCTGCACCATCCCCTTTCACTTCGTATCCTTTTTTTAACCGCGCCTCACTGATCCGGGATTTTACCAATTCCTTAATCAGTTCATCCTTTGTCATGGATTCATATTCAGACAGATCCGGTTCAGAAGAGTGCATACTGATTTGTACAGTGCTTTCTTCTTTTTGTATTCTGTTTTTTGGCGGAAGGCCGTTTACGTCCCTGTACAGCCTCATATAATCCCTGGCTGTTCCCTCGCTGATACTGTATTTTATGGCTGCGTCAGTTTTACTTATTTCATTGTTGTAAATCTGTTTTCCAATGTCCAGCCGTTCTTCTCTTGTGTAACTCATTTGGTAAACCTCCTGTTCATTTAATGGGGGAACAATGTTTATGCACTATATAGACAGTGTTAAATCTTAGCATGTATCCTGTCCAAAATCTACCCCCTCCGGGTCCAGTTTTAGTATACCACTTCAGTTTTTTCGGACACATGAAAGATGAGGTTGACCTTTCCTGGAGCAGGGATTTCCCTGATGCAAAAGCAGCCATTGATGACTGGATGGATTACTATAACAATGACCGTTACCAATGGAAGCTAGCCAGATTGTCACCAAATGAGTATTACACCTATATCATGACAGGAGAATATCCTTTGAAATTAATAGAGGAACCAGCTTCAGGGCGGCCATCAGGCAACGGTTAGACAGCATATCCGGCAGTCGGTGTCAAGGCACCGCACCGGCTCTGCCTCACCTGCGGTGGCCTTGACACCAACTGCCGGATATGCAAATGGGTAGCTAAGAACTGCAAGCAGCACTATCCATAATAAATATGGCAATATTGACCAATACACAAACTTTTTGTACTTGACAAAGGGTACACTTTATATAATGAACACAACAAAACACATAACTCCGACAAGGAATTTTTGTCACAGGAAAAACTCAGCGAGTTGTTAAACGTAAGCAAGGCAACCGTCAGTCGGATTGAAAACGGAGATTCCAACCCAGATGAAACGACATTAAAGAAATACTGTGAAATCTTCAATGTGAGCATGGAATACCTTACTGGAACACAGCCAACTAAAGAAATGAAAAGCAATGCCTACCTAAAATCATTAGGCATTACAGGCAGTGCTTATAATACTTTGAAAAAGATTCGCACAATTTCTACTGATACAAATAATCTTTCAGCAGTAGTCAATGCCTTTCTTTCAAATGAAGAATATGCCGTTTGTTTTTTTCAAAGTATCCTTAATTATCTGCAAGCGGAATACTCTAATACGCAGTCTGGACATAATGATAACAGAATTCAGCATGATTTCTTGATTAGGACGTTTGAGGATTATATAAATTGCGTTGTAGCACCACAAGTCCAGACAGCTATCAAGAAAAATAATAACGCAAAAGAAGCTATCGCCGACATAATGGCAACACCCGAATATCAACGTACTAATGCATATGAAAGCATAAAATACTTAGAGGACTTTTATAACTCTGACAAAAATGAAATATAAAAAATGCAATGAGTAATAAAAACACTCCATGGGATATGATTATTTATGGTAAACAGTATATCTTTAAAAGAAGTCAGAGCATTTCTTATAGCATTTTATCTATGCTTATAGACTGGTTTGGGACAGGGAATCATATGGCAGAAACAGGTAAAATAAAAGGAGTGCGTCGACACTGGAACGCACCCCTTGTTGTATATGTTACATTTTTGCTTTTTGTTTTAGAATATTCAGCCTGTGAAACAGGTAGTGTTTGAAAGACACCAGAACTATTTGGAATATGTACTTTTCCAGATAGTTATAATATCAGAAATACATAACAGTTTCAACTCTTCTTTTAATATTCAGGAATTTGTGCTCAGGGAGGATATTGCTGCCCGATAATGTCAATAATCCGTCTTTTTTTACTAATGTTGAAAATGTTGTCCCTATAATGTCATTTATAATTCGATTTGCGTCATCTTTAGACACTGATTGAAATTAAAATCCATCGCTGTCAAAAACATACTGCTGACCACCTTTATTATATTCTAAGAAAACAATACCGAATCCGTCCAAGTCTGTATCTTCTACTATTCTTATATGGGTAGGGTTATACGGTCTTTCCCCCGTAAATCCCCAAACGTCATTTAAAAAATAATCTTTTTGTTTTTCGGACACATCATATATATTCCGCATGTGTTTTTCCTCCTAATCTTCATAGGGCGCGCTATTATGTAATTCATAGTGTCTAAGTAAGTCGGTTTCCCATGGTCTGGCAAGATTTGGACGTGGAACTCTAAGGTCTAAAAACGCTTTAAAAACATTTTCAAATTCCCCCATGTCAATCCATACATGTGAATCCTGACAATCCTGCATTGCATAGGCAAAATTATCCGCCTCTGAAATACTTGATGAACGATACCCTTCTCCAGGTTGTGTTAAATCAAATGTGAATGTTCTTGGTGCTTCTCTTATAAGATTACAAAAATGAACTATATTCCCCTCTACCAGAAAGCCGCCTGCACAACTTATTCCATAAAAATGCTCTGCACCTGTCAACTGTATCATAGTCGTTCTCCATGTTTCCACTTCTTTTGTGCGTTTGTCTGCATTTTCACTCCATATTATATCGACAATAACCATGCATATCTCCCTTTCTACTATAATTTTAGGCTGATTCAATCCTTACGGTCAAGTTCATGCGCAACCTTATCTCCTGCAAGCGTACCAATGATTGCCCCCGCAATGGCACAGGGAATCGTTCCTGCCATAGCCCCTAATGGTCCCATTGCAATGCCAATTCCTGCACCTACTTTAGCCCCTGCAATAGCACCTCCAACTGCTCCTACACGTCTGCCTGTTTTTTCTGATTCTCTTGACATACAATTTTTCTCCTTCTGTATTTAATGTGTAACATTATGTGACATTTTATATTGTACATCATAATTCTTGTTTTGTTAATACCCCACACATATTTTTTGATAATTGGTACAATTAAAAAAATGAATCGGGGTGATAATTTGAAAAACAGAATCAGTTTAAACCTATTGGAACTTAGGCAACAGCGGAACCTAACACAAAAACAGCTCTGTGAAGATTTGAACCTAAGCCGCTCGGTCTATTCGTATTTTGAATGCGAACACCGTATGCCCGACATAGATACACTCATGCTGTTTGCCGATTATTACGGCGTTTCCCTTGATGAACTGGTGTCTGGCACTCCTACGGCGGCAAATAAGCCTGTTAGTGACGTTTCTGCCTATGATTCAGCGGCTGCCCTTGCAAGACACCTTCAATCAAAACATATACCGATTGAAAACGTACTGCAAATGACAAAAGCGGATTTTGATTTCCTGTCTGGCTACAAGAAACTGTCAGCGGACAACCAGGCGGAAATAGCCTACCTAATGGCTTATAAAATACGGAAACAGGCTGATTAGCAGACCCCCTAGCCAAAACTGGATAAGAGGTCTGCATATTTTTTACGACAGGCACTCCAACAGCAGATACACCATAAATCCCATCCCTGCCTTAAATGCTTCCTGTTCCGCAATGCTTACCGCCGACCAGACAGCATATTCAGCTTCACGGTATTCTGACAGCGAAACGTCCAGTTCCTGTAAATATTCCAATAATGGCTCAACCCCTGTGTTAATAGCTTCCTCAACCTTCTCTAAATCCAAATAATCCTCGCCCACTGCTTCATAAATCTTATCTAAAATTTTCTTATCCATTCTTTTCCTCTCCTTTTCTGTAATTGTAATTCGTCAGAACGTGGATTAAGGTATACATTTGAGAATAATCCAGTTTCTTCCAGTCGGTTTCTGCAAATAATCCAGATATTACAAAGTCAAAGAATCCCTTTTCAATTTTCTTCTGAATAATCAGATTCCGCAAAATCCGATATTGTGACTTGGTAAAATGCTCTGGCAATGGCTTTTTCTCGGCAGTCTTGACATTCATCATAATCAATGTTCGGGTATCATAATTTAACGCTTTCATTGTTCTGTAACTCCTTTCGCTTATTCCTGCTCGGAATGACACGCAAGTGTCATTCCGGTAACACATTCTTCATAGCAACCGCAAAATTCGCAATAGCTGTAATCGTCACATTCTCCGAAAATATAGCCGCCGACAACCAACGGCAGACAACTATTGAGATATTCTGGACAACGGTTGCAAGGCGCATAGATAACTGGCTTCTGGTTCATCAAACACATTCTTTTCATCCTCCTTTCTGGGCAAAAAAATAAAGCCTTTCGGCTGCTCAATACCTGTTAATGGTTTCAAACTGGAAGCAATGCCCGTAATATCTCCATATGCCGCCGCTTTCTGCGAATGTGGCGAATATCGGGCGCAATACTGCCCCAAGGTCATAAAAATAGCCAAATGGCTCTGCGGTCTGGAAATAGGAAACAGGCGGCGTACTCTCTGGCTGTACATCCATAAGGCTGTATGCCAAATCCGACGACACAATATCCCCGACATTTAAAAAACTGGAAATGTCCTTTTCCCCTGTCCGCTCCGAATATAACTCCCATGCGGCTAATGTTCTGGTACTCATAATAATCACCTGCCTTTCTTATCATTTTGCAGATTAGGGCATAACCCTAAGTCGCCGTCAATTCTGGGTACTCTCCTGTATGCTTCCCTATGGATACAATTCTCCCTACTGCAATCTGGGCAGTAGCATTTTCTGTATTCCTCATAACTCATTCTCCATCCTGTGCCGTTTTCAAACCTTTCTTTGCTCATCATTATTGAATACCTCGCTTTCTTTAATGTACCTTTTCCATAATGTCGGTAATAATCGCGTTGAAACTGTCTGCTTCAATGTTCACTTTCCTTGTGCCGCCGCCTTTAAAGGTAATCTGTGCTGTATTATCATCAACCAGAGATAAAGCAGTAATATCCAGATTTGCAGATATAAGGGTTAGTTCAAAAATGGTTATAAAATCAGATTTAGTCATGCTTCTTCACGCTCCTTTCTTTTAATCTAATGCAAACTGTTTGGACTTGTTGTGTACTGTCTGACTGCCGTATTTCATGCGAATTTCAGCAAGTGACACTTCTTTCTTGTGATACCGTTTGTACTCACCATAGTGCCAGCACCAGCACTTCTTCTTGGGCGCGAATTTGAAGCCGACAGATTTTAATAATTCCCGATATTCATAGCCGACATGAATCCATATCCACGTTCCAATGATTTCTATATCTGCATTGATATGAATAATGTCATTGATAATGCTCTTAAACGCTTCATTTTCGGCTTCATCATCATAAGAGGAAGATTCGCCTGACTTGTTTTCTTTGCTTAAATCGGCAAATGTGCGGTCATATTCGGCAATGATTTCCTGTGTTACCTCAACACTGCCGCCGTCATTATCTGGGTGGTACTGCTTCAATAATTCCCGATACTTTTTCCTAAGTTCCTCAATCGTCTTGATTCCTGCAAAATAATTGTTCATGTTCATGCTCCTTTCGTTTGATTACATATACCGTTTCTTTCCGTCACTGCAAACGGCTTTGATGAAAAACATTTGTCCGCTTTCCTTTGCCTTTCTGACTACGGTTTCCGCCTGCTCCAATATCGGGGTTTTTCCGTAATACTTTCCGCTATCTGTGGGGCATTGCGGACACTCATAGATTTCATAGTACAGAATTATGTAATGTGTCATTTCCGACTGCTCCTTTCGTTTGATTGATTTTTATGCAACAAAAAAGAGCCTGTTTTACGACTGGCTCTAAAGTCGTTGAAGATTAACCGCTGTAATATGAAGACGGTACGGTATGCAACTATGATTTGTTGTAAAAGGTATTGAAAGTAACCTCTCCAAAAATTTATATAGGATTTTTCCCTATACTGGCGATTTTAGGCACAAAAAAAGCACTTTCAGCTTTTTACAGCCAAAAGTGCCATTTATCCCATAAATTCAACGTTTTCTCACATATCCACCACGACCAGTTCGATTCCGACGCTCACAGGAATTTCCTTTTTCAACACCTTTTCCAGTGTATTTTCCCCGTTTGGCGTAAATACAAAATGGTCGAAAAACAGCGTAAAATCAAGGATTTCTAGGTATCTGCCCGCGTTAGCAACACGGCAACTTCCACATGACAAGTCCCCGGAAACAAATCCACACAACACCCCCTCTCCACCCGATACCCCCTCTCCTGCATCAAACCCAAATCCCTCACCAAACTCGTAGGCTTACAGGAAATATACACAATCCTCTCCACCCCATAATCCAGAATTTTCCCAAGCGCCTTCGGATGCACGCCTTCACGCGGCGGGTCTAAGATAATAACGTCTGGCTGATCCTGTATCGTATCCAGTACCTTAAGCACATCGCCTGCGATAAACTCGCAGTTATCCAGCCCGTTGCTTCTGGCATTTTCACGGGCGGCAAGCACCGCTTCTTCTACGATCTCAACTCCGATTACCTTGCCGGCTGCTGGCGCCATCATCTGTGCGATTGTCCCGGTGCCTGAATACAGGTCATAGAGGATGCCCGCATGTCCTGAGACAGCATCCTTTGTAAACTGCCTGACCGTGTCGTAAAGTACTTCAGCGCCAAGAGAGTTGGTCTGAAAAAAGGAAAAGACAGAAATCTTAAATTTCAAGCCAAGCAGCTCTTCGTAAAAGTAATCGTTTCCATATAAAATATCCGTTCCTTCATTGATCACTGCATCCGCGACACTGTCATTTTTGGTATGCAGGATTCCTGTGATCCTGCCTTGCAAATGCAGCGTTACTAAGGTATCTTTGAATCCCTCCAGCAACGCTTGTTCTGTTTTGCTGCCGCAGTCCTGTGTCGTCGTCACCAGATCCACCAGGATCTCGCCTGTTTTCGCCGCTTTGCGCACTAGCAGGTGGCGCAGATAGCCGATATGCGTTCGTTTTTTGAAATAGCTCGTTTGTTCTTTTGTAAAATAGTCCAGTACTGCTTGTAAGATCTGGTTGAAATCGCTGTCTGCGATCACACATCGGTCTACGGTGACGAGATCGTAGAAGCTTCCTGTTTTGTGCATTCCAAGCGCAAGCGGGCCGTCTTTAAACGAATCTCCAAAGGAAAATTCCATTTTGTTGCGGTAGCCAAACTGCACCGGGCTTGGTTTGATGCCCTCAAACCATGCAGCGTTTTCTGCCTGTACGACTGGCAGAAGAAGATTTTTGATCTGCTCTTCTTTGAGACGAATCTGTGTTTTGTAATCCAGGTTTTGGTAGGTACAGCCGCCGCAGCTTCCAAAATGCACACAGGCGGCATCTGGCAGCTCCAGCGGCGATTTTTCCAAAACCTCCAGCAGCCGCCCCTCGCATTTGCCTTTTCTTTTTTTCTGGAGCAAAAAACGTACCTTTTGTCCGGGCACACCATTTTTTACAATCACCTTTTCCCCATCCTCGGTGCAAATAACCCCTTTATTGGGAAATTCTACTTTTTCAATAATTCCTTCACTGACCGTTCCTTTTTTCATATTCTGCTCCCTTTCTGCCGCTTTACCGCCTGCTGTTTCCACTCCAAAAAAACTGACCGGAAATCTCTTTCCGGCCAGTTCCGCTTTCATTGTTTTTTCTTAATCTTATTGTTTGTTTCTTAATCTTTGTTTCTTATCTTATTGTTTGTTTCTTAATCTTTGTTTCTTATCTTACTATTTGTTTCTTAATCCTTGTTTCTTATTGTTTGTCTTGTCCTTATGGTCTTATTTCCTTATTATTCTTCTGTCATTTCGTCTGTGATGGCATCTTCTGCTTCGTCTGCCTTTGCTTCGTCGTCAGCTTCTTCTTTTTCTTCTTCGTCTTCAAAGAAATCGTCGTCGAAGTCGTCATCGAAATCATCTTCAAAGTCCTCCAGATAGTCTGGTGCGAAGAAACGGTACAATCCATAGATCGCTGCTGCCGCTACTACTACAATGCCTAGCGCTGCGAATACCCAGACTGCTTTGCTTTTTTTCTTTTCAGCTTCATCTTCCTTTCTCAGAAGATCCCCAACCTTTGCTACATTTTCAGACAGTAATCCATGTAATTCATCTAATCGATTCATACTGCTTTGTTCTCCTTTCCGCTCTATTTGAAAGTACAGGCGTCTGTACCTCACTTAATCTATACCATTATAACATATCTTTCCCAGATAGCGAGAAAAAATTTACATTTTATTGTTTTTTTATAAATAAAATTTGTTTTTTGGGCTTTCCAGGCTCTGTACTGCTCCTATCCGTCCGCTTTTTTCAGCTTTGCGAACGCCGCGAACATCTTTTTTACGCCTGCCTGGTGGAACTGGACGGTTACCTCGTAATCTCTGCCCCCGGATACAATCTTTACGACCATGCCTTCTCCAAACTTCTGGTGGACAACCAGGTCGCCCACGCCATATCCCAGCCTTTTCCTGATGATCTCATCTCCGTCCTGGGCATTCGTGCCTGATCCTACAGCATTCGTGTTCCATTGCGGCGGCACAGCCTTCCAATTATGTATATCCTCAGTCGCAGGCTTGTCCTTTACAAAGTCAAATATCGTATCTGGTGAAATTGCAGACACCTCCTGCTGCGCTGCTGTTTTCCCGAAAAACATCTCTCTCGCCTGTTTTGCTGCCGCATTTTCAGGAAAAGCCGCGGCTGTCTGTTTCAGTGCGGCGCTGACGCGCTCCTGTCTTGCATCCGGCTTTTTTCGTGCCTGTTCCATCACCTGCTTTGGAATCTCCTTAACGAAACGGGATACGCGGTTATACTGCATCTGTCCGCGCACCATGCGCTGCCTTGCGCATGTGATTGTCAGATGCTTCATGGCACGCGTGATACCGACGTATGCTAGGCGGCGTTCCTCTTCGATTTCTTCCAGCGCGTTGTCGCTTGTGATGGACATGTAGCTTGGAAACAAGCCGTCCTCCATGCCGGCAAGGTATACCTGCGGAAATTCCAGTCCCTTGGCGCTGTGCAGCGTCATTAAAACGACACGGTTTTGATCGTCATCCAGGCTGTCAATATCTGCTACGAGCGCGACCTCCTCCAAAAAGCCGGACAGGGTAGGCTTCTGTTCATTTTGTTCGTAGGTCAGCACTTTGCCCTGGAGCTCTTCGATATTTTCAATACGGGAGCGCGCTTCGTCGGTGTCCTCTGCTTTTAAGTCCTGGACATAGCCGGTAGCGTCAATAATCTCCTGCAACAGCTCGGATACCGGGAGGAGCTCTGCCTTGGTACGCATCGTCTGGATAAATGTGACAAACGGCTCGATCTTGACTGCCGCCCTGCCGATGGACGGGATCTCGGACGCAGCGCGCAGCGCCTGGTAAAAGCTGATATCGTGCTCGTTGGCATAGCCTTGCACTTTTGCAAGTGTCGCGGCGCCGATGCCGCGCTTTGGTATGTTGATAATCCGGCGTACTGCCAGATCGTCCCTGGCGTTGTCGATCGTCTTTAAGTAACAGAGCAGGTCTTTGATTTCCTTGCGTGCGTAGAAATTCACGCCGCCTACCATTTTATAAGGGATGTTTGCCAGAATAAAGCTTTCTTCAAACAGACGCGACTGTGCGTTCGTCCGGTATAATACGGCAAAATCCTGATAACGGTAGCTGCCGTCCCGTACTTTTTTCTGGATGTCTGACGCTGTATATTCTGCTTCGTCAAATCCTGACTCAAACTGGTTGAACAGCACCTTGTCCCCGGCTTCATTCTGCGTCCATAGTGCTTTTTCCTTTCGCCCGTAATTGTTCGCAATCACGCCGTTTGCGGCATCCAGGATATTTTGGGTGGAGCGGTAATTCTGCTCCAGCTTGATCACTGCCGCGTTTGGAAAATAGTGCTCAAAGTTTAAGATATTGCCGATATTCGCGCCGCGGAACTTATAGATCGACTGGTCGTCGTCGCCTACGACACACAGGTTTTCGTATTTGGACGCCAGCAGCCGGATCAGCTCAAACTGTGCGGTATTGGTATCCTGGTATTCGTCAACCATCAGATAGCGCAGGCGGTCCTGATAGTATTCCAGCACTTCCCGGTCGGTTTGAAACAGCTCAACGGTTTTCATAATCAGGTCGTCAAAATCGAGCGCATTGTTTTTTTGCAGCATTTGCTGGTATTCTGTATACACCTGCGCCGTTTTCTGCCTGATAAAATCATTGTCCATCTGCTCGCGGTAAGCGGACGGGCTAAGCAGCTCGTCCTTCGCATGGGAGATCGCGTTTAAAAACGAGCGCTCCTTGTACAGCTTGGTATCGATCTCCAGCCGCTTGCAGATATCTTTCATAAGCTGCTTTTGGTCGTCCGTATCATAGATCGTAAAATTCGTATCGAATCCAATCCGGTTAATATGGCGCCGCAGGATGCGCACACAGGCGGAATGGAACGTAGATACCCAGATGCTTTCGGAGCCGAACCCGACGATCTCGTCGATTCGCTCACGCATCTCTCCTGCTGCTTTATTTGTAAATGTAATCGCCATAATATGATAGGGGTTGACCCCTTTTTCTTCTATTAAATATGCTGCCCGGTGCGTTAGCACTCTCGTCTTGCCAGACCCAGCCCCTGCCAGGATCAGCACAGGGCCTTCTGTGCGGCAGATTGCCTGCATCTGCATATCATTCATATTTTCATACATCGGTCTGTATTCCTTCCTTTTTCCTACTGCTATCTTAACTTTTCTTTTGCCATCCGTCAACAGATAAATGCCAGAATAATGTATGGAATGAATATTTGGAAGTTTTTTTGTGTGGATGGGGAAAATTGTGTCAAATAGATGATAGATTTCGTTATGTGTTGGATTTTTTGCATATGGGGACGCTGGGAGAGGGGATTGGCACGTCCTGGCTGCGTCCGTTCCAGAAGGTTAAGAAGCTCTAAGCATCCTGCGGTTACGCTATGGCACCGTCCGGGCGCGGCACCTAGTTCGCC
>CAMUPC010000079.1 GCA_947090545.1 uncultured Eubacterium sp.
GCACGCCCTGGCTGCGGCCTTGGAAGAAGGTTTAGAAGCCCTTAGCATCCTGCTCACAACGCAGGGGCGAAGCCAAGCGGCACCTTTAGCTGCTGGCTGTAAGCCAGGGCGAACTAGGTGCCGCGCCCGGACGGGGCCAACAACGCAACGGCAGGATGCTTAGGGATTCTTAACCTTCTGGAACGGACGCAGCCAGGGCGTGCCCATCCCCTCTCCCAGCGTCCTATTTTGCATCCATCCACAGTATCCATCAAGCACACTGACACTCTTTGTCAATAACAACCTCCCCACTTGCCTCATCAAGATCCATAATAACTTCCCCCACCCTCGGCACATAAATATGCCCAGACATTGGATTTTTAATACTGTCAATCGGTGCAGTAAGCGTAGCTTCCACATCAGAACGCTCAAAGGCAAGATCCGTCCCAGACATTTCACAATGGATCAGCTTTAGATTTTTACAATAGCAAAGAGGCTGTGTCCCAATAATTTTACAATTTTCAAAAGTGATGCCTTCGCTGTACCACGCAAGATATTCACCTTTTACAACGCTGTTTTTAACAGTTATATTTTTTGCGTGCCAGAAAGCGTCTTTCGTGTCAAACACACAGTTTTCAAAAACCGAATCGGTAATATACTGAAACGAGTACTTCCCTTTCATACGGACGTCATGGAAAGTTAGGTGATTAGAACGCATCATAAAGTATTCGCTTTCGGCGGTGCAGCCGGCCATTTCGATTCCTTGTACTGACCAGCCAAATTCGGGGGAGATAATGTCGCAGCCCCGCAGCCTGATATCTTGGCATTCGCGCAGTGCTTTAATGCCGTGGAGCTTGGTATCTGTTATTTCTACCTGTTGGGAATACCAAAGGGCTGCCCTGCAAAGCTCGGTCATTTCTGAGTTTTCGATTTTGAGTCCTGTATTGTGCCAGAACGGATAGCGGAGATTGAAAAAGCAGTGGCTTACGGTTACGTTCCGGCTCTCTTTTAAAGCGCTTTCGCCGTCGGCTGGGCCGTCAAAGGCGCAGTCCTTTACGGAAAGATCGTGTGCTGCGTACAGGGCGCGTTCTTCATCAAAGGTTTTATTTGTAAGGGTGGTCATAAAAATTGCTCCTTTCAGGGGTTTTGTTTTCTTTAGGTTTTTTCAGTTGATAGATAAGGTAATCCAGGCAGTCGATGCATTTTTGTTCCCTGTGCAGGGCGTCCAGCAGGTTTTTGCGGTGGGCGGCAAGCCGTTTTAAGCTGCTTGCTTCTTTGCCTTCTTGCAGGTCTGCCATAAATTGTGCGATGGTTTCTAAGTTACATCCGGCGTCTTTTAGATTTTGGATGATTGCTTCTGAAGATTCGTTTCTATTTATTGTCATGAGGATTCCTTTCTTGTGCCAGGGGTGGCACAATGGAATGATTTTGGTTTCTGTTAGTATTATAGATCTATTTGTTTTATATAGCAAATACTTATATTAAATATTTTCGTATACTTGACAGGCATAATACATTTGTGATATTCTGGTTCATACAAGGGGGAGCTTTTATGGAATTGCGTGTACTTCAATATTTTTTAGCCGTGGCGAGAGAGGAGAGTGTTTCGGGTGCGGCAGAGTTTTTGCACCTTTCACAGCCGACGCTTTCCCGGCAGCTTAAGGACTTAGAGGAAGAATTGGGCAAGCGGCTTTTTATCCGCGGCAACAGAAAGATCACGCTTACCGAGGAGGGGATGCTTTTACGCAAGCGTGCGGAGGAGATCGTGGACTTGGTGAAAAAAACAGAGGAGGAAGTCTGTTCTTCGGATGAGACGATTTCGGGAAATATTTATATCGGTGCGGGAGAATCCGCGGGGAACCGTATTCTTGCGAAAGCGGCGTTTGAACTGAAACAGGAGTATCCCGATGTGCGCTTTCATATTTCCAGTGGAAATTCTGTGTTTGTTATGGAACAGTTGGATAAGGGGCTCGTTGATTTTGGTGTGATCTATGGAGAGGTGAACCATTCAAAATATAATTGCATAAAGGCGCCGTTTCAAGATACGTTTGGCGTATTTATGCGTAAGGATTCGGAGCTTGCCGAAAAGGAATTTATAACGCCGGAGGATCTTCTGGACAGGCCGTTGATTGTTTCCGCACAGGAAGAACGGGACCATTGGCCGACCCTGGGCTCCATTACATCAGAAATACCAAGGCTAAGAGTGGCAGCAACCTATACCTTGCTTTATAACGCGTCTTTATTGGTAGAGGAAGGGCTTGGGTATGCGGTTTGCTTTGACGGGCTGATCCATGTGGATGAGGATAGTACGCTTTGTTTCCGCCCCATTCGCCCGGCATTGGAGGTAACGCCGCATATGATCTGGAAGCGGTATCAGGTGCTTTCTAAAGCCGCTCAAAAATTTTTGGAGAAATTACAGGCGATCCTTTTCCAAACGGATGGATAAGCGGGATGCTTGTTTTTTTCCCGTTTTCATGTGATTCTAATGTTAAAATGCGAAAATACACTTATGAAATTGTAACAAATGGACGAAATATATACTAATAGGAAATTTTGCGTGATCAGCAGAATTACAGGAGGGATGCATATGAGTTTGTCAGTTTCTGGTTATATCAGGCAATTTTATAAGGGCAATATTTTCGGAGCGACGTCGGACGGACGGAACGGACAGCCTGCCCACAGTCTGTTTTCCGCGGATATGAAGGCGCTTAGGCAGGCGGTCAGAGGGCTTGGAGATTACGATTACAGCGATAAGGAAAGCGACGGCGAAGAGCTTGCCAATAAGGTCAAAGCGTTTGTCGATACGTATAATCATTTGGTAGATTCAGCAAAGGACATGGACGATGAAGATGTCGACCGTTATATGAAAAATCTGAAAAAGCTGACAAAGGGAAAGGCAGAGGAATTGTCTGATATCGGTGTTTCTGTCCAGAACAACGGGAAGCTAAAGATTGATGAAAAGGCGCTTGCAGGCACAGGCAGATATGAGGTTGGAAAGCTGTTTTCCACAGACGCGGAGTTTGGGAGCCAGGTAGAAAAGCAGCTTAAGAGTACGTATCGTATGATGATCAGAAATAACCTCAACGTCCCAAAGCAGCAGTCAGCGAGTATCAGCCAGACAGAGTCCGGCACGAAGCCGCCGGAGACAGGAGACGGCAGCGGCGAGGGCGACGGCTCCACGGACGTGGTACCGCCTGAGCAGGAAAACCTTAAGCTGGCGCAGCAGCTTATGAAGGCATTGGCTGGCAGCAGCGTAGATTATACCGTATAAGGCTGTGCAGGCAAAATGAAAAATTTACCAGAGGGATTCGCTTTGTTTGCAGTTGAAGAAACAGGTAAAATAGTATATAATTTCCTTATATAAATAGGAAGAAAGAATCAATAAAGAAAATGCGAAAGCAAAGCACAGGGGGATAGAGATGAATAAGAGGATATGGGCGGCGGCACTTGCGGCGGCGGTAACGTTTACATCGGCTGCCATGCTTCCATATAATGACACGCAGGTCGTTATGGGTGCTGCACAGGCGTCCGGCTCGGAGGTGGAGGAAAAGTCCACAGACGGCAGGACGACAGAGAGCGGCTTTACGTTTACCGTAAGCGGCAAGGAGGCGACGATTACCGGCTATTCCGGGTCGTTAAAGGATCTTGCCATTCCGACAAAGATTACAGTGGAACAGGAAAACTCTGCTGGGGGCGGTACGACGGGCGGCAGCACGGGCGGTTCTGCAAATACCACATCGACAGAGTATGAGGTCGTTGCAATCGGCAGCAATGCGTTCAGCGGCAATCTCGGCATTCAGAAGGTAACGATGTCAGGCGGCATCGACAAGGACGGGAGGGTGTATGGAATCCGTACGATCGGCGACCGTGCCTTTTTTGCCTGCCATGATTTGTCGAACGTGGAGATCGCGTCTACGACAGATTCGATCGGCAAATACGCGTTTACCGACTGTGTGGCGCTTGGCACGATCAAAGTCGCGGACAGCAACCAGCGGTATAAAGTGATCGATAATGCGTTATATTATTATACAGCGGGGGTGGGCACCGGAGAATATAAGCTGATGCAGTTCCCGCTTGCTGACAAGGCGACGGAGTACAAGGTGCCGGATGCGATTTCGTCTACCCTGACGGAGATCGAGGAAGGCGCGTTCTGGGGCTCGCCGTCGTTAGAGAAGATTACGATTCCGGCGACCGTAAAGGAAATCGGCAACAATGCATTTACCGAGTGCAAAAAGCTGAAAACCATTTCCCTTCCGGCTGGGCTTAAGGCTCTGGGCGAAGAAGCGTTTAAGGGCGATACCGCGCTGGAAGAGGTGACGCTGCCGGAAGGCATTACGACGATTCAGCCTGGTACGTTCCAGTACTGCGAATCGTTAAAAAAAGTAAATATGTCCCAGGAACTTAAGATTATCGGCAACCGTGCGTTCCAGGGCTGCAAATCCCTGACGGGGTTTGATGTGCCGGGCAATGTGACCACGCTGGGCGACCAGGCGTTTGCACAGTGTGAAGCGCTGCGCCAGATTACGATTCCGATGCGTACGACCTCGATCGGCAGCGGCGTATTTACCGGGACAAAGGTGACCGTACTGTGCCACAACGGTTCGCAGGCTTCGGTCTATGCAGCCGGAAACGGGCTGACGACAGAGCGTACGTATACCGTAAGCTTTTATACAAATTCTACGTATACCAACCTGATTTCCTCACAGGAGATCGTAGAAGGCAAGGATGCCGTACCGCCGCAGGTGGCAGGCAGGGACGGCTACCGGATGAGCTGGAGCGGCGACTATACCGCGATTAAGCAGGATACGAGAGTCTACCAGATCTGGGATAAGCTGTTTAACGTTACGTTTATCGACAGCTTTAACGGCAGGACAGAGGTTGTGCAGGTAGACGAGGGTGATCTTGTCGTGCCTCCGGCATGGACGATGTCTGGCTATACGCTGGAATGGGATACCGACCTTACCGATTATGTGACGTCAGACTTTACCGTACGTGCGGCATGGCGCAATAATAAGACAGGCGATAAGCTCAGCGCAAACGCAGTGAAGCCGGGAGCAAAGGGCACAGAGGTTACAAAGGGCAACAACAAATACCTGATCAGCTCCTCGAATGCCGCGAATCCAACAGTCAAGTTTGTCGGGCTGGTAAACGCGGACGTGAGCAATGTGGCAATCCCGGAAACGATCTCCGTAGGAGGCGTGAGCTACCGTGTGACATTGATCTCCAACAATGCGTTAAAGGATAATAAGAGCGTCACAAGTGTTATTATCAGCAAAAACGTCAAGAGCATTTGTGCAAAGTCTTTTAACAACTGCACAAAGCTGAAAAAGGTCAAGCTAAAGAGCAAGATAATTACGAAAATGAATAATAAAGCATTTGCGGGGATTCATAAAAATGCTGTATTTTACACGTATAACTCACAGCTTAGCAGATATAAGGAAATGCTTAAGGGCGCCGGCGTAAAAAAACCGACGGTCAAACGCTTGTAAGGATTGGGGGACAGATGGATGGAAAGCAATAAAAAAAGAAGCATAGGGCATGTTGGAATCCTGTTTTTTCTGACGCTGTTTTTGTGCCTGGTGCTGCAAAGAGATGATGTGCGGGCAGTTACGATCCCGGAAGGGTCTTATACGCCGACCGGGAGTGCGATTACCTATACGTTTACAGGCGCAACAGACGACCTGAACAATGGATTTGTGGCAAATGTAGAGCGCTACAGTACAGCGGCAATTGTAAACGGTGAGCTGCGGATACCGGATACGATCCTGTACAAAAGAGACGGTGAACGCGAGGTAAATGTCAGAGTCGCAGGCGTGCTGCGCGGGGTATTCAGCGGGAGCACCTCTTTGACAAAGCTGGTTCTGCCGGATACGATTACGTATATCGGGCAGGAGGCATTTGCGAACTGTACGAACCTGTCAAGTATCCAGACGGTTTCTACGGACGGGCAGATGAGCCCTTCCACCGGATATCTTGCGGCAGATGAGATTGAGTACCATGCCTTTTATGGGTGTACTTCCCTGACTGGGATTACGCTTGGGGAAAAGGTAAAGGGAAGCGGCGGCGTAAAGACCGTTCAGAACGAAGCGTTTATGAATTGCAGCAATCTAAGAAGCGTGGAAATCGGTCCTACAGTTTCCTGGATAGAGGGCGGCGCGTTTGCGAACTGTAGTTCTTTGGACGGCTTGAGCGGCGGTGTAAAAATCCGTGATAACCCATTATATTTTGTACAGAACGGTATTTTATATTACAAAGAAAGCAACCGCAGCAATGTGCTGCTGCTCTGTCCGGCAGGCACACAGATCGGCGTGCTGACGCAGTTTCCAGAAAACGTTACGCAGATCCGCAACGAAGCATTTTACGGATGCCGGGGGCTTTCCTCAATTACGATTCCAAATACGGTAAAAAGTATTGGCGACAAGGCGTTTTATGACTGTATCGGGCTTGGCAACGTGACGATCCCGACGTCGGTAACGAGCATCGGCGCAGATGTATTCCGCAATTGCAGCAGCGGCTTGTGCATTATCTGTGACGGCGGCAGTACAGCGGAGCGGTATGCGATTACCAATAATATTACAAGAAGCGTGGAATGCACCGTTAAATTTTACAATACGGAGACAAGGCAGACGGTTGAGAAAAAGGTCATGAGCGGCGGCACGGTAGACCCGCCGGTAGGCTGGGAGCGTGCGGGATATGTGCTGCGCTGGACAGATGATTTTAATTCCGGGACGGTGGTAACGTCCAACCGTACCGTCAGCACCGTATGGAAAAAGCTGTATACCGTAACGTTCCGTGACCGTGAATTAAATAAAGAATCGGTCGTAACAGGCGTTGAGGAAGGAACAGAAGCAGCAGCGCCGAACTGGACGAGAAAAGGCTACCGCCTGACCTGGTCGACAGAAAACTATAAGAGGGTCAACGCAGACCTGACCGTAGACGCGGTATGGCTCGTATCGATGACAGACGACACGAACCAGTCCTCTTCAAGCGGCTACAAAAAAGGCGACCTCGTTACGATTGGAAACATTGTATACAAGATATCCGGCTATAACGACAAACGAGTACGTGTGATGAGCCTTGTGGATGAGCAGGTAACGAATGTAGTTGTTCCGAATACGGTATCCTTTGGCGGACGGACGTATTCAGTTACATGCATTAATGCCAATGCGCTGCGTGGCAACAAGTTTATCAAGAAGATTACGCTTGGCAAGAATATCCGTTCGATCGAGCACAATGCCTTTTACAACTGCCCGAAGCTGGCAAAGGTGGTTATCAATTCAAAAAACCTGGTAAATATCAGTAACTATGCATTTAAAAAGACCAAAGCTTCTTTAAAGGTCTATGTTCCGACAAGAGGGCTGATCTCTACGTACCGTTCACTGCTGCTAGACGGCGGCATGAGCCGGACGGCGAAGGTTGTGAAAAAGCCTTAACATAGCAAAAGATAAAGCAAAATAAGTAAGAATGGAAATAGGATGGAGGACACCGGTATGGGCATTCTAGTGTTTATGGCATTGATGGTTCTGCTTGTAATTATCGTAGTGACGGTTACGGTGGCGGCTTCGGTAGCTGGTACGGTAGCGGCGGTTGTTGATGATGAAGAAGTGGACGAGTAGGAGAGTATTTAGAGAAACAGATATGTACGTAAAGAGGGGGTGTTAATAACCCCCTTTTATTTTTGGCGTTTCCTGTGTAACTGTTTTGGTCAAGTGTTGTATTTGTTTGATGGACGGACGCTGGAGGAAGGGGAGCGTGGCTTGCTTCCTGTTCCGATTCCAAAATGTAAGGAGCCCTAGGCATCCTGCGGGAGCGCTGTGGCACCGTCCGGGCGCGACACCTAGTTCGCCCTGGCTGACGCCAGCAGCTAAAGGTGCCGCTTGGCTTCGCCCCTGTTTTTATCGAGCAGGATGCCAAGGGCTCCTAACATTTTTCCAACGTCACAGGAAGCAAGCCACGCTCCCCTTCCTCCGGCTGTTTTTTCAAGACGATAAATAAATGATGTCTCAGCTATTTATTTAGTATGTGGATGCTCTATCCAAGCAGAACGTGAAGGACAGCACAAGCTGTGTGAATGCCGTACGAAAACAAGAACCTATTTGGGATAGCATTTGCGAATTGATGTACTAGAAATCTGATGTGTAAAAGTGCCGTTATTTTTGCAGCATTTGCGTTGTTTTTAGAATATTCTGAGTAAATGGAAAGGCTGAAAGTCCTTTATTTATCAACGTTTCAGAAATGTTAGCGCAGATGGTGTCAAGCCCCTATCATTTTTTATGCCTTATAACAGAGATTTAGTCAAGCGCTGTATTTTTGAGAAAGGGACGCCGATTGCCTGGCGTCACTGTATGTACAAAAATACAGCGCTTGACGGTTATTTTATAAATACGGCATACCAAGTTTTTTGAAAAGAATCTGTATCGATAACGAGTCCAAGACAAGAATCAGCCCGCTGTTCATTTCCGTATCTCCAATATGCAGCTTTTCATCGATATATAATACCGGTTCGTCATAGCTTCTGGATAATTTTTCAGCCGGGATGGAAACGAGGGCGGATACATTGTCGCAATAGCTGTCCGGCGGCTGGATATTGATAAACAACTGTGTCATGGCGGCAATCGAGTTGACATAAGCGGCAGTTGTAATGTTGCTCATTTCACGGACAACAGAAATATCCATATCGTCGATCATGGTAAGGTCAGCAATATCCTTTGGATAAAAAGTATTAATCAGTTTTTTGGCAAAATCCAGATGCACGACTTCCAGCATACAGCCGTGAATATCGCCTTCCAGCCCAACCGTCATACCAAGCGCCTTTGTATCCTTTCCGCCCAGATAATCCGCTACCTTGGCATAGCTGATCAGGCTGATTACCGGAACTTCAATATCAACGACGGTATTCAGCAGTGATGCAAGCGCGGTTGCAGCGTTGCCGGAGCCGATATTGCCGATTTCTCTTAATACATCAAGATGCATAGAACTAAATTCATCAATTTTTGAATAAGCCATAACTTCCTCCTCTTGTCTGTGGCAAAAGCCGTTATTTGTCAGAAAACTTCTGGAGCCGGATAGTCAATACCAAAAGTATCTACGGTTACTTTTTTCATACGCTGCGTTTCCATCGGGCGGTCATTGTAGTCCGTCGGAACGCCTGCGATTTTATCTACGACATCCATGCCTTCGGTAATTTTACCAAACGCAGCATAAGCACCGTCTAAATGCGGGGATGTTTTGTGCATAATAAAAAACTGGGAGCCGGCGGAATCAGGCTCCATTGTACGCGCCATAGACAGCACGCCTTCTTCATGCCTGAGCGGATTTTCAAATCCGTTTTGAGAAAATTCGCCGCGTATCGTATAATCCGGGCCGCCCATGCCAGTGCCTTCCGGGTCGCCGCCCTGCAACATAAATCCTTCGATGACACGATGGAAGATCACACCGTCGTAGAATCCCTTCTGGATCAGACTGATAAAATTGTTTACTGTATTTGGGGCAATCTCAGGGTATAATTCTGCTTTCATGATATCGCCGTTTTCCATTTCAATAGTTACGATTGGATGTTGTGTCATAGCCGTTCTCCTTTAGCATTTCGTTCTGATATTACACTCTACCTCTATTCTACTTCTATTTTAATGGATTGTAAAGGAATCGTAAAGAGGAAATGAAGATTTTTTTGGAAATCGTTTTCTAAAATATGATATACTGGGTGACAGCAGAAGCTGCAAACAGCATTTGTCAAAAAAGAAGAATAAAAAATAAGGAGACAGGGGGCGGTCCGGGATGACAGCAGGGCAGGAAATGATCCGCAGACAGTTGGTACTGCGCGCCATCGTATGGGATGTGCAGGATGTGGAAAAAGAGGAGATCAAAAGGCTGGAAGAAGAAATACAGCTCTTTGAAATATGCAAAGTACGGGTGGAAAGGGGCAGAAAAAAGGAGGTGCCGCCGTTAGATAAGCCAGAGATTTTATACAGGATCATACAAAAGGATCTAAAAAATGCGGGTGTTTTAGAAGAAACCGCACTGCTTGTCACAGACGATCCAGGGCTGGCAAAATACGTGTATAGTTTCAGGAACGGACAATGCATCCAAAACCGATCCAGCGAAAAACAAAATCCAAAGCCGGGATACTGCCTGGAAAAAGGAATGGGAGTTGTATTTTACGAAAGAAGCGGCTGCCGGACAGATGCAGCGGCAGATATGATTGTGCTGGGGTTTGAAGAGATCGGCATACAGTTTTTTGACCGGGTGCAAAAGCGCAGAAACCATCTGCCGTGGAATATCCTCTATACGGAGCGGGCTTGTGTGCGCGAAATTACGATACAGGATCTGGACGAGCTGTATGCACTGTACGAGGGAGACGGGATTACGGACTATACAGAGCCTTTGATGGAGCGGAAGCTGGAAGAGGACTATACTAGAAGCTATATCGATTCCATGTACTATTATTACGGCTATGGCATGTGGATCGTCCGTGACCGAAAGACGGGGGAACTGATAGGGCGCGCCGGGATTGAGCATCGTGAGACAGAGGACGGGGTGGTGATGGAGCTTGGGTATATCATTGGGACAGCGTATCAGGGGCAGGGCTATGCGACGGAGGTATGCGGGGCGATTGCGGCATATGCAAAAGAAGAGCTTGGGATGGAAGAGCTGCATTGTTTTATTCATCCTAGGAATCAAAGGTCGATTCATGTGGCGGAAAAATTAGGGTTTATACGGGTTTTGGGAGAGGGACAGGGCGGGCTGCTGCATTTTCAGGCAGAGCTGTAGAGGGGAGGGAGGCAGGGGATTTTTTGCGGGAGGGACGCTGGAGGAAGGGGAGAGAGGCTTGCTTTCTCCGGCTGTCTTTAAAATGGTAAACAATCAAGCTGTGTCAATGCCGCACAGAAACAAGGATCGGCTAGGAAGTGTGCCCATCCCTTCTCCCAGCATCCCTCTCGGAAAAATCTGCAACCACCATTCCAAAAAATCCTTCATATTATCTCCCCCTCCATCATAAGATAAATCAGGACAAACGAACAACGACTGCCACAGCAGTCAGAAAGAGAAGATGGAGGAGGACAGGATATGGAAAAAGAAAATCAGAAAAACAGCGCCATGCCAATCCTAGCTGACCTAGTAGCAATGTACGTCATCACAGGGCTCTTGCTCATTGTCCTGGCTGCACTGTTAGGGCGCGTAGAGCTGTCAGACGCCGCAGTCAGCATCGGCATTATTGCGACTTATATTGTATCCTGCTTTGCAGGGGGCTTTCTGATCGGCAAAAAGAAGAAGGTCAAGAAATATCTGTGGGGGCTGTGTGTCGGCGCGTTTTATTTTGCAGTATTGCTGCTCGGCAACTTGGCAGTCAACCGGGGGCTGGACGGGCAGCTTGTACATATGCTGACGACGGCAGTTTTGTGCATTTTGTCAGGAATGGCTGGCGGGATGCTCAGCTAACCCATTGCGGCCGCGGCAGGCAGAAACAATCCGTAGTTTAGACAAAATAGACAAAAAAGAGACAGAACAGAAAATAAAAAATTACTTTCCTTATACAAGAAGATGTGGTATACTAGCCAATAGCACAGCGGGCGCCTGCTGTACCGGTTCGGTATGCAGGCACTGAAAAGATGCGTGAGCCTGATGGCAGCGTCAGGAAAGGGAAAGGAGAATGTAGTATGAAACACATTAAGACTTTAAATACCAAAAAATTGCAGAATACAGTAAAAAAAGGCGGCTGCGGCGAATGCCAGACGTCCTGCCAGTCTGCATGTAAGACATCCTGCACCGTAGGCAACCAGACCTGCGAGCAGAGCAAATAGGATACGGGAAATGCATGAGAGCGTGTTTAAAATTGTTTTAAACACGCTCTGAAAGTTCCGTGAGGTTTTCACAAAGCATAAGAGTAACAGGGGAACTGTCCAAAAATAATTTGAATTAAGTTATTTTTGGACAGTTCCTAAATGTGCCGTTCAAAGCGTGCGGCAGTTTGTGTGTCTTAATTACAGTTAGGGGGATGAAGCAGGCGTTGAAATATCAGGTTCACCAATATATAAACAATGGCTATCATATCGTTTTGGATGTAAGCAGCGGGGCTGTCCATGTCGTGGATGAGGTCGTCTATGATGTGCTTGCGCTGTATGAGGAGTGCAGCAGGGAGCACGGTGAGGAAGCTTTGCCAAACGTAATTGCCCGACGGTTAAAGGACAAGTATCCGCGGGAAGAGGTTGAAGAAGCGTTTAGCGAGCTGATGCAGCTAAAGGAAGCAGGGCAGTTGTTTACAGAAGATGCATACGAAGATGTGATCTTTGATTTTAAAAACCGCCAGACGGTGGTCAAGGCACTTTGCCTGCATATTGCGCATGACTGCAACCTCGCCTGCCGGTACTGTTTTGCGGAGGAAGGCGAGTATCATGGGCGCAGGGCGCTGATGAGCTATGAGGTAGGCAGGGCGGCGCTGGATTTTCTGATTGCAAATTCCGGCAACAGGCGCAACCTGGAGGTGGATTTTTTCGGCGGGGAACCGACCTTGAACCTGGAGGTTGTGAAGAAGCTGGTTGCATACGGCAGAGAGCAGGAAAAGCTGCATAACAAAAATTTCCGCTTTACACTGACGACGAATGGTGTTTTACTAAATGAGGATGTGATGGAGTTTGCCAACCGCGAGATGGCAAATGTCGTGCTTAGCATTGACGGCAGGAAAGAGGTCAATGACCGTATGCGCCCATTCCGAAACGGGACAGGCAGCTATGGGCTTATTGTGCCGAAGTTCCAGCAGTTTGCAAAGAGCAGGAATCAAAAGCAGTATTACGTCAGAGGGACGTTTACGCACTATAACCTGGATTTTTCCAAGGATGTGCTGCACCTTGCCGATTTGGGATTTGAGCAGATTTCCGTAGAGCCGGTTGTGGCGCAGGAGACGGACGATTATGCGATTCGGCGGGAGGACCTGCCGCAGCTTTTTGCAGAATATGACGCATTGGCAAAAGAGATGATCCGGCGGGAAAAAGAAGGGCGCGGTTTTAACTTCTTTCATTTTATGATTGATTTGGAAGGCGGGCCTTGTGTGGCAAAACGGCTGTCCGGCTGCGGTTCCGGTACGGAGTACCTTGCGGTGACGCCGTGGGGCGATTTGTATCCATGCCACCAGTTTGTCGGAAATGAAGAATTTTTAATGGGAAATGTCACGCAGGGCGTAACAAATACGCAGGTCCGTGAACAGTTTTTGGGCTGCAATGTGTATGCGAAGGAAAAATGCAGGGACTGCTTTGCCAGATTTTATTGCAGCGGAGGGTGTGCGGCAAACGCATACAATTTTCACGGAGATATCCATGAGGTGTATGAGATCGGCTGCGAGCTGCAAAAGAAACGGGTCGAATGCGCGATTATGATCAAAGCGGCATTGGCGCAGGAGTAAAGCAGGCGGCACAATTTCAGTTAGTTTAAGGAAGGGATAAAAGCATGAAAAAAGGAAAAGGCATTACGATACTTTGTATTGTCCTGGCATGTATACTTGGTTTGGGATATTACGCGTCGATCATTCTGTCATCGACAGGGCGCGGGGAAAACCAGAACATTACATTGGGGCTTGACCTGGCGGGCGGTGTCAGCATCACGTACCAGATCGTGGACGAGGATGCTACGGCGGAGCAGATCAGCGATACGGTTTACAAGCTGCAACGGCGTGTAGACGACTACAGTACAGAAGCACAGGTGGCAAGAGAAGGAAGCGACCGTATTACAGTTGCGATTCCTGGCGTGACTGACGCGAACGATATTCTGGAAGAGCTTGGCACGCCTGGTTCGCTTGCGTTCCAGGACCCGGACGGCAATGTGGTGCTGACCGGCGATGATGTAGAGACCGCGGCTGCAAGGTATGTGACCAAGGACGGCAGAAACCAGGCGATTGTAGAGCTGACTTTTACCGATGAAGCAGCGGAGACATTCGCAGAGCTGACAGGCAGCAATATCGGAAAGCACATCCCGATCGTATATGACGGAGAGACGATCAGCAATCCGACCGTCAATGAAAAGATCAGCGGAGGGACTGCTTCCATTGACGGTATGGAGTCGTATGAAGCGGCTGAGACACTTGCGTCCCAGATCCGTATTGGGTCTTTATCACTGGAGTTAAAAGAACTGACCTCCCAGGTGGTAGGGGCTTCGCTAGGACAGGAAGCGATATCGACCGCACTGACAGCGGCAGCGATCGGGCTTGCGCTGATTATCGTATTTTTGATCGCGTTTTACTGGATTGCGGGCGTTGCCACTTCCCTGGGGCTGCTTGTATATGCAACTGCGGTAGTCGCGGTTATTTACCTGTTTGAAATTACGCTGACGCTGCCTGGTATTGCCGGAATTATCCTGGGCATCGGTATGGCGGTCGATGCGAACGTCGTAATTAACGCGCGCATTAAAGAAGAGCTGGCACTCGGCAAATCTACAGGCGCGGCGATCAAGACCGGATACCAAAAAGCATTGTCAGCGATTATTGACGGCAATGTAACGACGCTGATTGCGGCTGCGGTATTGGCAGTCAAAGGCTCTGGTACGGTAAAGGGATTTGCTTATACGCTGGCGATCGGCATTATTTTATCGATGGTGACGGCGCTTGTCGTTACCCGGTATTCGATGTATGCGATTCATGCGATCGGATTTAAGGATGTGAAATATTACGGCGCCGCGAAAGAGCGCAAAGTGGTAGATTTTATATCTAAGCGTTATGTGTTCTTTGTGATATCTGTCGTATTGGTAGTGGCAGGCTTTGCAGGAGAAGCGATTAACTCCGCAGGCGGAAAAGGCGCCTTTAACTACAGCCTGGAGTTTGTCGGCGGTACTTCCACAACCGTAGACCTGGGCAAAAATTATGAATTATCCGAGATCGATTCCGAGATCGTGCCGTTAATTAACGATGCGTTAGGAACCGCGGAAGTCCAGGTGCAGAAAATTGCGGATACCACGCAGGTTATTTTTAAGACAAGGAATCTGGAGCTTTCCGAACGCGAAACCTTTGCAAAAATCTTTGAGGATAACTATTCGGTAGAGAACAGCGCGATTTCTTATCAGAATGTCAGTGAGACAATCAGTAAGGAAATGACAACGGACGCAATCTGGGCAGTTGTGATCGCGGTGATCCTGATGCTCATTTATATCTGGTTCCGCTTTAGTGATTTCCGCTTTGCAACGAGCGCGGTCATTGCACTTTTGCATGATATCCTCGTTGTACTGACCTGCTATGCGCTTGTGCGTATTTCGGTAGGCTCTACCTTTATCGCGGTTATGCTGACGATCCTCGGCTACTCGATCAACGATACGATTGTAACGTTTGACCGTATCCGTGAAAACCTGAAATCGAAGTCCAGGGTGACGGAGTCAGAATTAAAGGAGATTGCAAACAAGAGTATAACGCAGACACTGTCACGTTCGATCAATACCTCGGTAACGACGTTTGTTATGGTGCTGCTGCTGTATATCTTAGGCGTGGCTTCCATCCGGGAGTTTGCGCTGCCGCTGATGGTAGGCGTGATCAGCGGTACGTATTCTTCGATCTGTATCGCGACGGAGCTCTGGTTTGAGATGAAGATTCATCAGAAAGCTTCCGGCAGCGTAAAAAAGGGAGCGAAGGCTAAGAAAATGGCATAATGCATAAAATAAAAAAGCTGCCGCATGAAGAAAGGTATCCTGCTTCATGCGGCAGCTCTTTTTATTGCGGCGGCGTTATTTTTTGTCTTTGGTACGCCCTAACAAATAGTCGACGCTGACATCATAATAATCCGCCAGCTTCATGAAAATCTCTATCGGTATATTTATCTTTCCAAGCTCGTATTTTGAGTAGGTAGTCTGTTTTACGTTTAGGTAATTAGCAAGTTCAATCTGTTTTTTATCATTATCTTCCCTTAAGTTTCTGATATTTGGAAATATCATTAGAATCCTCCTGCTGATTGCAATTTTTATTACTATTTTAGAAAAGTCGCGAAAAGACTATTGCAAAATAGTCGCAATACGACTATAATAAAAGAAGCGCAGAGAAGAAAAACCATAACAGCCAATTTCCCTGAGCTTGTGCCGTATGGAGAGTATCCTGCGGATTATGGTACTGAATTGAAAATCCCTTAAATCAAACAGCTTTCTATCTGCGCGAAAACCTGCCTGGTCAGTATGGGGCAGGTTTTTTTAGTGGGTGGTGGGGGATTGCGGGAGGGACGCTGGAGGAAGGGGCGCGGGGCTGGCTTCCTGTTCCGATTCCAAAATGTAAGGAGCCCTAAGCATCCTGC
>CAMUPC010000080.1 GCA_947090545.1 uncultured Eubacterium sp.
CCGGACGGTGCCACAGCGTAAACGCAGGATGCTTAGGGCTCCTTACATTTTGGAATCGGAACAGGAAGCCAGCCCCGCTCCCCTCCCTCCAGCGTCCCTTCTCCAAAAACCTCCCGTCTCATCACACCATCTTTCATGAAAAAATCCCACTCCCTCTCTTTCGGAACCTGCACCACAAAAACACTCCCCGGATATCCTCCCTTCTTCTCCCTCCCACCCCTCACCGACACATTTCCATGATGCTCCTCAACAATCCTCCGCACCAGATACAGCCCCACACCAGACCCGCCTTCCGCCTGTACCCGCATATCACTTCCCCGATAAAACCTCTGAAATACCTTGTGCCGCTCCTCTTTCGGAATCCCAATCCCCTGGTCTGCAATTTCCACCCGTACAAAACTGACCTGCTTTTGTATCCCAATCTGTATCTCGCTGCCTCCAGGACTATACTTCACCGCATTATCCAACAGGTTCACAAACGCTTCGCAGAGCCACTTCGCGTCATGCCAGACAATCAGTTCCTCTATGTCCGGCTCATAATCAAACACCAGGTCGATCTGCTTTTCACATGCCTTTGGGTATATCCGGTTTACTGCTGTCACCAGCGTATCCAAAAGCCGTTCTTGTTTTCGTGCAATCTGGATCATCCCTGATTCCATATGGGAAATCTGTACAAGTGCATCCAGCAATGCTTTCAGCCCTTCCAGCTCCTGCCTGCACCTGGTATAAAACTCTGTGCGCTCTGCTTCGCGCAATGCGCTGCTTTCCAGCACTGTGAAACAGGTGTCAAGTGCTGCGACAGGTGTCTTTAGCTGATGGGACAAGTCTGTTACGATCCCCTTTGTCCGCTCCTTTTCTGCCAAAGCCTGCTCCCGTATGGTATCCAGCTCTTCCTCCAGCATTTCCAACTGGTCGCAAAGATAATCCTGCTCTGCTTTGCAGCCTGGGATAGATACGATAGAGGCTTGCTGGGCTGTTTCTGTCTGCTGCATCTGCCTTGTTGTCTCATAAACTGCGTTTGCATTCTGATTGCCGCTACCCTTTCGGCTTATATTCTTATTTTGTTTATTTCTTCTCTCCCAGCTTTTGCCTGCATCCCGAAATGCTGCTATATTTTTCCCAAGTGCTTTTAAATATGCCCTGTATGCATATTGCTGCCGCTTGCGATGCATCGCGAACACGGTTAAAAATACTGTAAAAAACGCTGCGGACATACCTGCAAATATTATACACTGCTTCACAAACAGGACATAATACTGATTCTGCCAGCTATTCTTATATCCATACTTCTCTAAAAACTGCGCGGACTGCATTTCGCCTTCTTTTAGCAGCCAAAGCGCCTGATCCAGCCTGTCTGGTTGTTGCTCACTGCTCTGCGCGTCTGATCCAGCCATCCAGCATACGATCTCCATTTTATCCTGATAATTTTTATAACAAGCTGCATCAAACCATAGATTGCACAGCACAATTCCAGCCAGAACGATGATAGCCGCAGAAATATCACTGCTGTTCCTTTCCCTTCCCATTTTCAACAACTTTTCCTCCAAACGCGGCAAGGCACACACTCTGAAAAGCAGAAAAGGACTCCGAAGAGTCCTTTCACCTTATCAATCCCTGTTAGCAAACGCCCTGTGCCAGCATCGCTTCTGCTACCTTTTCAAATCCGGCAATATTCGCGCCGGCTACATAGTCGCCTTCCATGCCATATTTCTTTGCGGCATTATCAATGTTGTGATAAATATTGACCATAATCTGTTTCAGCTTGGAATCTACTTCCTCAAATGTCCAGCTCAGTCTCTCGGAGTTCTGTGTCATCTCCAGCGCAGATGTCGCAACACCGCCTGCGTTTGCCGCTTTGCCGCCGATAAACCAAACGCCGTTCTCCTGAAGATATTTCGTAGCATCAATGGTCGTAGGCATATTTGCACCTTCGCATACAGCTTTGCAGCCATTTGCAACTAACTGCTTTGCATCGTCAAGCAGAAGCTCGTTCTGTGTTGCACATGGAAGCGCGATATCACATTTGATCTGCCATACGCCACGTCCCTCATGGTATTGCGCACTCTTTCTCGCTGCCGCATACTCTGTCAGGCGCGCGCGTTTTACTTCCTTGACCTCTTTTAATAAAGCGACATCGATGCCTTCCGGGTCATAGATCCAGCCAGTAGAATCGGAACAGGTAACGACCTTTGCACCCATCTGCTGAGCTTTCTGTGTCGCATAGATCGCTACATTGCCGGCGCCAGATACTACGACCGTCTTGCCTTCCATCGATTCTCCATGGCATTTCATCAATTCTTCTGTAATATATAATAAACCATAGCCAGTTGCTTCCGTACGAGCCAGAGAACCGCCATAAGAAAGCCCCTTGCCTGTCAGCACACCTTCATATGTGCTGCGGATCTTTTTGTACTGTCCGAACATATAGCCGATCTCTCTTGCGCCTGTACCGATATCTCCTGCCGGCACATCCACATCCGCACCGATATATTTGCACAGCTCTGTCATAAAGCTCTGGCAGAATGCCATGACTTCACGGTCAGATTTCCCTTTCGGGTCAAAATCAGAACCGCCCTTGCCGCCGCCGATCGGAAGCCCAGTTAAAGAATTTTTAAAAATCTGCTCAAATCCCAGGAACTTAATAATCCCAAGGTTTACTGACGGATGCAGGCGCAAGCCGCCCTTGTAAGGCCCAATCGCATTGTTGAACTGTACTCTGTATCCAGTATTCACCTGCACCTGCCCCTTGTCATCTACCCAAGGAACACGGAATTTAAACTGTCTGTCCGGCTCTGTCAGGCGTTCAAGCAGCGCTTCTCTCTTATAGAGCTCTTCGTTTGCTTCAATTACTGGCCTTAAAGACTCCAATACCTCCTGTGCAGCCTGCAAAAACTCCGGCTCAGAAGCATTTTTTTCTTTTACTCTTACAAGCACCTCATCTACGTAACTCATTTCGCAATCTCCTTTTTTTATTATTATTTTTCTCCCTAGTTCCTTATTTTATTATGAAATGTGTGAGACTGCAAGATATTTTTCATATTTTGGTAAATTTCCTAATATTATTAAGCCCGTTTTTTATCAGCACATTTCATCTTAGTAATATTGGCAGCTCTTTCATATCTCGACAACCACCGCAAATAAAAAAGCTATCTCCTACGCCATTAGGAAATAGCCCATGTAACTCATAAACTCTGTTTATGAGTTTCCGGCGGCAACCATCGGACACGTCAAAATCCTATGATTGTCTCCATCCTGATGATTAACAATACATCGCTTATTTACAAGTATTCGTTTAGAAAACGGGGATGTTTCTGCATCCCCGTTTTTAACTGAAATGAATCGCCTAAATGCCTAAACCCCCTGCTTCTTCCCAACAATCACAAGCCCGCATCCTACAAACACAAGCCCACAGATCAAAAACAGGAATGGGTCAATTGTCCCGTCTGCTGTTTTTGGTGTTTCATCCAGCGTATGGCTGCCGGACGTCGTTCCTGCATATGCCCCAGAAGAGCTGCCGCCAGACGCACTTGATTTTGTCGTTCCCGCTGTGCTGCCAGAACCAGAACCGCCGCTTGACGTGCCGCCAGCAGAGCCGGAACTGCCGCTTGACGTACCGCCAGCAGAGCCGGAACCCGTACTTCCCGAAGCAGAGCTGCTGCCAGCACCTGCACCCGAGCTGCCGCCCGATGCACTTCCCGATCCGCTGCCGGAGCCGTTTGAACTATTGCTGGAACCGCCGCTGCCGCCAGAAGATTCTCCCAGATCAACAGACACGCTTCCTGCGCCGCTTTCATCTACTTCATCATCCTTTGCGCTGGAACCACCGTTGCCGATATTAGATGTATTTTCACTGACATCGACACTCACACTTCCGCCCGAAGAAGAATCTGAATCATCATCCTCATCGTCGTCACTGCTGTCCGAAGAGCTGCCGCCGTCCAAGCTGGAAAACGGATAGCCCGCCGAAGCCGCAAATGTCTCTGCCGCAGAATTGCTGTATCCTGTAATGGAGTCCGGTGACCATCCCGACTGTGAGCCAATCGACGTTACAGAACGAGGAATTGTAATCGAGCTGATTCCGCTGCCGGAAAACGCTCCGCTCTCAATCGTCGTCAGGCTGCCTGGCAAAGATAAAGACGTCACTCTGCTGCATCCGGCAAGCGCACCGCCGCCGATAATCCTTGTATTGGAGTTGAGCGACACGCTCGACTTGCCGACCGGAACCATAATCAGTCTTGTTAAAGAAGCATTGTACAGGCATCCGCCGTCCGAAGCATAGGACGGATTGCCCGAAGCTACCGTAATCGTAGACAGGCTGGAGCAGCCGGATAACGCACTGCCGCCGATGCTTGACGTGCTTGCCGGAATCGAGATTGCCGACAGGTTCGTACAATTTGCAAACGCACTGTCACCAATACTTGCCACGCCGGATGGAATCGACATCGAGCTTAAACCGGAACAGCCGGAAAATGCTCCGCTTCCGATACTCGTAACCCCCGCCGAAATCGCAATGCTCGATAAAGAACGGCATCCGCTGAACGTAGAAGCAGGAATTGAAGAAATCGAAGCCTGTAAGCTGACCGAGCTCAGCCCGCTGCATCCCGCAAATACACCGCTGCCCATATTGGTAACACTGCCCGGAATGGTTACGTTTGATAACGATGTACAGTTTGCAAACGCACTGTCGCCGATGCTCGTTACACTGCTTGGAATGCTGACACTGCTGATTGCTTTGCCGGAAAACGCTCCGGCGCCAATGGATGTTACTTCCGAAGGTATCGTGACTGCCCCGCCCCCGCCGTTATACGCAGTCAGTACGCCGCCGGAGATGGTCATATTTGCTGTATTCGATGCGAATACATTTTCACACGGTATCAGGAATAATACCATTGCCAACGCCATAATGATGGCTGACCTTTTCTTTCTTTTTGAACTATTCATCTGCGTCACTCCTTCTTCGCTATGAGGAACAGCCTGCCGTCCTGCACATAGCTGTTGCACGTCGATAACGTCAGTAATTCATCCCCATACGAAATATCAATTTTTTGATCAAATACCGTCAGCTGCTGGATATTTGCCAAAAATGCCTGAAACTCTTCCTTATCCGAAGCATTCAGGAAATTATAATACCGAAACGTGTGGTCATCCTGATAATTCACCTTGGATAAACACACCGCCACAATCCGGTACTCTGCCTTTTCATAGATCGTGTCAAACGTAAGCTTCTGGTGCTTTTGAAAATACTCCTGATCCATAAAGCTCTTAAGGCCGCCGAACATCGTGCCGTCCCTCATATTGTGCCCATAAATAATCAGGTTCGTATCCCGATTGACATAGTCGTTTCTCGCATCTACAAACAGTGTCCCGTGATCGCTTTCTTTTTTTTCAAAATCATGGTGCAGATAATAATCTGGATTCTTCTGACTCGTCTGCATAACCGGATAATGAATGACCGTTCCCTCAATCGTCAGCCAGCCCGCCAGATCCTTATTCTGCTTATATAACTCTTTGTATTTCTTTAAAACGGTCAGATCAGCCGGATCAATCTTTTTTTCCGCCTGTTCTTTTTTCTTCTTCGCCGCCTTCTTTTTAGATTCAGAAGCATTCTGATCCTGTGCATCCGCCTCTCCAGAATCCTGTTCGTCATCCACCGACGACTCACGGATCAGATGCCCCGTTAAATTCTGCATACTTTGGAGCCGTTCAAACTCCTGGCTCTCCAAATGCTCCTGCCATAATGTCACGCCGTAATATCCCAAACAGAACACCGCGGCAAGGATACACATAGCGCCCGCTACTCCGAGCTTTTTTCCTTTCTGCTTCTGTTCTTCCTTTACACGCTTTTCTTCCAGCAGCTTCTGGGAATTTTGCGCCAGTACATCCATCACATACCAGGAAAAGGAAAGCCCCAGCTTTGTGCGGAAAACAATTTCCTTGCTCCTGATCAGAGTGTAGAGCCTTACGGCAACATCGGGATCTGTAATATCAAGCTCCTTCGTAATGAAGTCGATCTTCTTTGCATCCTCCTGCGCCGCAAGATACTCTTCATAGGTATTAAATTCATAATCGCCTATTTTGTATTTTCCACTCATGCTCTGCTTATTTCACCGTAATGACCTTCAATGGATTCAATGCACTGTAAACCTTCTTGCTGCCGTTCTTACGGAAAGCACGGATACGGAAATATGCCCGGTCACCGCTCTTCATGCCGCGTACTGTACATACCCGAACATTCGGATTGTTTACAGTCTTTAACTTCTTATACGTTGCCTTCGCAGACTTCTTATAGTAGATCTCATAGCCGGATGCTCCTGTTACCTTCGACCAGCTAATACGCGCCTGCCCCTTTGCATTGGAAACAACCTTTACAGTAGGCGTTTTCAGCTTCGTCGTCGTACTCAGTACCGATGAGAATGCCCCATAAGACTTCGTACCATCCGTATTTTTCACATAAGACCTTACCTTGTACTTATAAGTCTTGCCTGCGGAAAGCCCTGTAATCGTTGCGCTGTTTGTTTTTACTGTCTTAATAACTTTTGAGTTGGAATTGCAGATCTGGTAACCATCCGCATATCCCTGTTTCGTCCATTTCAGCTTCAGGCTGTTATACTTCACTGAGGAAGCCTTCAAGCCTTTCACTGCTACTGCCGAAATCTTAAAGCTGACAACCTTCGTCCCTGCATAATTGCTGTTCGTTCCCTGAATCACGATCGACGCCGTACCAGGATCAGTGTTGTTCTTATAAGTAACAGTATAATCCACGCCCTTTGTCAATACCTTGCCGCCGTCACTTACCGTAATATCCGGCGTATATGCATCACCCGTATACGTCCGGTCTGAAACGTCCGATGTATCCAGACTCTGCATACTCTTCGGCTCAATCACAAACGTCGCTGTCTGCGTACCGGAATATCTGCCAATACCTGTTACCGTAATCGTTGCAACACCAGCATTTACATTGTTCGAGTAAGATACCGTATACTCCGTACCCATTACCAGCGTCCTGCTGCCAGTCTCCACAACAACTCCCGGTGTAATCGCATTGCCCGTATAAGCATAGCTCGGTGCATAACCGCTGATAATAAATCCGCCCACATCGTTGCCGATACTGAACTTCACTGTCGTCGATCCCGTATAGTTCGCATTATTCAGCGCCCGCAGCGTTACCGTTGCCGTACCGATATTTACATTGTTGGAATACGTCGCCGTATAATCCGTGCCTTCCATCAGGATATTGTTGCCGCATCTTACCGTCAGCGCCGGCTTCACTTCCGAACCCGTATACTGCTGTGCCGGAATCGGTGATATCGTACACTTCGACAACTGTGCAATAATACGGAAATTCTTCGTAATCGTACCGTTGTTATTGCCCATACCCGTAATCGTCGCAACTGCCGTACCTACTTCCACATTATTGCTGAATGTAACCGTATAGTCCACATTCTCCGTCATGCCCGGCACCGAAACCTTCGGATATACCGCCTTGCCCGTATAGTACATCGCATCTACTGTATCCATCGACAGGCTGACATCACTCGGCGCTACTGCCGTCGATCCCGAAATCTCGCCTGTACCCTGATCCAAGAAGCTGTTCGATCCCCATGACCCGCCGCTGCTGATCGTAGAGCTGGTAATCATAAAGTTCGCAGTCACCTTGCCGCTGAAATTGTTCTTGCCCTCCACATTAATATAAGCCGTTCCAGCGTTTAGGTTGTTTGTGTAAGTTAACGTGTAGTCTACGTCCTCGGTCAGCCTGTATTTTGTATTGTCAATGTAGTCTGTAACAGAAATACCTACCGGACAGATGTCGTAGCCTGTGTAGGAGTATTCTCGTTTAAAACCGTCGATGATGAGGTTGTTGGAGAATGCTCTTGGGGTGATGGTAAAAGTTAGTGTTTCTGGTTTGGTCGCATACGTTCCCTTCTTCGGATCACCTTCTACACGGATATAATAAGTACCCGCATTGATAAAATCTCTATTTCTGTCTCTGATAAGATTTTCAACCTTTACTTCATTTCTGTACTCCGCAATCGTGCAAGTCTCTTTATCCACGCCTGTAATCTTAACAGTTGGTGCCTGTGATTGAGAATTATACACTGCTGTCGTCGGTGAAATACTAATCTTTGCATCCGCGCTGATATCTTTTCCTATAAAATACCAGAAGCTTGCTGAGCCTGTGTAATTTCCTTTCCCTGTAATCGTCACTCTGACCTTGCCTGCGTAGCTGGTATCCGGGTCCTGATATTCTTCACGTGCATCCTCATTTTCTGTATCCGGCTCTACATACCTGTACTCGATTCTAAAGCCTTCATCTCCATTCGGATCATTATAATAATCTCCACCTGGTATCAGGAATGCCCCATGATTTGCCTTGTCTGCAAAGTTATAGTAAATACCTACCTGACCTTCCTGCAATTCATTGCCGTCCGCCGCATATCCTGGTCTTACCGTTGTACCAACACCCTTGAAGTCCAAATTCATGCGGTAGCCGCTTAAATCTACGTCTGCGTTGGAACCGATTGGACGGTACATAAATCTTGTATGATTGTCTAATGGTGCTGGCAAAATGGTAAAGTATGCTTCTATTTTGCCTTCGTAGTTGTCTGCATTTATAACTTCTACTGTAACTTTTGCTTTGGATTCGTCTGTGGATGCATTGATATTATTCTCAAATGTACATCTCACGTTTGCGCTGTCTAAATATGTTGATGTAACTGTCCCGTTCATGCAAGCCAAAATCTCAAGTTCATTATACATCAGCCTGAATGACGGTTTTTGCTCTTCTCCATCATAAACAGGTGATTCTTCCGAAACAAACGTCAGTTTTGTATTTTTAAGATTTAATGGTCTTACTGTATACGTGACACTTCTTGAACCAGTAAAATTACCAATTCCTCGAATCAGAATCTCTTTTTCTCCGGTTGTTGTAACATCATTCTGATATCTGTACGTAAAATGAGTACTTAAATCTGTCCATTTATCATACATTCCGGCGTTCGCATCCATGTATTCAATTCCGTTCAGCTTCATAATGACGTTCTTTTCTTCTGTCCCGTCTGTATAAGTGATTTCAGGATACGGCTTCACTGGCGCGCCATTTTGATATTCAAATCCGTTCAGCGAATCTCTGTTAATCTCAATATCACTGTCAGAAATGTCCTTTTGAACAATGTAGTATGGAACCAAAACCTCGCCTGTATAATTTGCATTTCCATATACCGCTACTTTCGGAGGTTCCTTGCCGCTTTCAACATCTGTCCAGTTAACATTGTCTCCGCCGCCTGCTCTTACACCAAAGTCACCGTTTCCATCCGCATCCATCTGCTTTAATTCAAACTTCGTATTATGAGTGCCTTCCAAAACGATTACACTGGATATTTCAGGAAGCGATCCGGCGCTACCGCTGTACGTAACTTTATCGCTAGTCAGACTTACAACAACCCTGTCTTTCGCATAATCTGCACTGAAATCATATGGCACTATCTCAAAAGTACCTCTGATAACACCGCTGTAACTGCCCATACCAGTAATTGTATATCTGTAAGAACCACAGTTGATTGGTTCACGTACTTCTTCATCACCCTGATATACTGAAACTGTATAATCTGTACGATTATTAAGCTTCTGACCATTGATAACCACATTAAAGTCATCATTCATCGGATCAAACACTGCGATTCCATGTTTATAGCGATATACATCTTGTATTCCGGTCTGGCTGCTTTCAATATTTGATGTAATATTGTAATCAATATTAAAGCTGCCTACCAAATAGCCATTTCCACCTTCATAAGCTTCATCCGTAGGCTTGATAGCAATGGAATACGGTCCGCCAAGCTCCGTAGCTAACTTGCCATCAAATACATAATCTTTTAAGTACTCCATATTTCTTCCGCCGCATCGAATCGTCAGTAAACTAGCCAAATCCTCATACGTAATTGATGTTCCTGTAACAAAGCTTACATTGTTTGTATTATTATTATTTTTCCACAAAACCTCCTTATCGGTGTCTCTCAAATTAGCCTGAATCGTAATCGGAATTCTTTTCTGACCAACAATTACCCCTCTGTCTACTCCGTTTCCTGTTCCCACAATCAAAGCAGTTCGTTTTCCTGCTGTTTCATCTGAGCAGTTCACCGTGTAGTCATTTTTCCAAATCATAGAGTACTGATCACTATGATCTTTTGTATGGTATTCGTAGTTTTCTTCTCGCTGCAAAAGTGTCAATTTAAGCGAATCATATGCCATCGGATCTGCATAATCGACCACAATCGGGTCTGTATATTCTAATTTTGAATTTTTTGCTGCACCTAGTGCTTCACTCGGATCAAGCAAATCATAGATTACATATGTGATTTCCTGTTCATCAATATAATTTGCGTCATCGCCTCCCATACCCTTGATCCTCAGATATGTTGCATTCTTATTTGTCAAATCCGAACTTTTACTCACAAACATCGAGTTTATATACTCAACTTTAAAATCAACATCTTTTGTAAGGGTGTAACCGTCCTCTTCCCCTGCTTCTCCGGCATTTGCCTTCTGTCTGACAACAACTGTCGGCTGAATTTCAGACCCGTCAAACAGGAACCACCGAACATTATCTTTGATCGCCAAAGTACAGTCATCCTTTAAACTGGTTGGAGATACCGTATATTTTTCTATAAATGTTCCTTTGAAATTCCCCTTCCCTGTAACAGTGATAAATGCTTCGCCTCTTGTTGGTATTAATTGCTCTGTTTTGCTCTTTGAACATCTATATTCATAATCAATACCGCCTTTTAGTTTTGTGTACTGAGACGTAGACGATGTTTTTTCTGGGTTAAACCAAAGAGTAACGTCCTGCCATGCACCATCCTGTCTGCCCATAACTTCTGAAATAGTATACGGTCTGTAATCAATCGTGCTCTCATAATCATCCTGGAATCTAAAGAGCGATGACATAATTTTATCTCCGCTTGGATCATCTGGATTCTCCATTGATATATCTCTTTTTAGAATTTTAAAATATCCATAAATCATTCCTGTATATCCATTGCGTCCATATATTGGCACCCGTGCCCAATATCTCTCCTTGTTTGCTTCCGTATATGCTTCAGTATTATCCAAGTTTCTGTCCGCGTCACCAATAGTATAATACTTTGGATCAAGGACCTCCCCTTTATACTTGACTGTGATTTCAGAATCTAACGGCTGAATAGGCTTTCCTGTATAAATCTGTTCTACAATAATAATCTCAAAATCTTTTTTGACATCATTATCTTCCATATTTATCCGCTGAACCGGAAACTCAATAACTGCTGTTCCATGATACCCATTAATACCTTGAATCGTTACACTTGCATAGATCTCCTTCTGCGATCCCTCCTGTGAGTAATCAGGGTCTGTATATTCAACTACTGTGTATTTACTATCAAGCGCTATAATTTGTCTTGATCCGTTTACAGTATGATAAACACTTACTCCTTTCCTGTCATGTGTAGTAGTTTTATTCAGCTTTAATCCATATGGATCGTCACTATCTTCAGTCGCTCCATAACGGTCAGCCAGTCTAAGTGTACGATCAACAAAGTTCAGATAATCATTATATCCTCTCTCTCTCACCTGCCCATCTGCAATATCCTGCCCTGTCTTTAATACCAGGTGCTGTTTTTTACCGGTATAACAGCCTTGACCTTCAATTGTAAACTTAATTGTACCATCCTTATCAATATTGCTTCCGTCACCAGTATCAAAAATAACCTGATAATCTGTTCCTGCAATCAGTGTCTGGCTTGGTGTAAATCCATAATCTGTCACAATCAGATTCTTATTTGTAACAAGCCACTTTTTCACTTCATTTTCTAAATTCTTACCTGCAAAATCCCAGTCAAGCATAGAAATTTCTTCATTCCACTTCACATCATCAGAATTAATATCCTTTGCTGTAAATTTAAACGGTCCAACGAGAACCCGATTATTTTTATCTGCACTAAAATTACCATTCTGTACAATATCAATTCTGTAATAATATTCGGTGTTTGTATCTATATTCGACATGTTCACAGCTGCACCTGCTGCCGTATATAGCTTATTTGGTTCAACCGTAAAATCTTTGCCATTTTCTAGCGCTACCTCTTGAGTGATTGTCTGACCATCTTTCTCATAAGAAAATGTATAATTCAATCCGCTCAACTGAGGCGCATTTCCTCTGCCGCAATATTCATGTGTAGCATCCGTTTTTCCCGTCCCCGTAGTTACAAATCCATCTTCGTCTAAGAAATTAAAATAATGATTTGCATCCTGTACAAGCCTGCACGGTACAATCTGGAATTCCCACGGCGTTGGTATTTCTTCACTGTTTCCTGCTAATTTAACATAAACTTTCGCATATCCGACATTTACATTATCTTCATATCTTACCGTAAATCCTGCCGAATCTCCCAGTATCAGCTCCTCATTTAAGATATTGCTCCATACCTTCACCTCTGGTTCATGTTCACTGCCATTATAAATATGCCCGTCAGGACCATCCTGTTCGCAAGATCCAACCCTAACGTCAATATTCCCCTCATTGTGTGCACTTATTTCAAATTCTGCTTCTAATTCTCCTGTAAAATTTCCTGTAAACTCAAATGCAACGATATACTTCCCTGGTGCACCATTTTCTAAATTTCTAACTGTCTCTCTTTGGTTTGTATCTGGGTTAATATAATAAAATGTGACTTTATATTCTGCACCCTTTTTGCCTGGATCGATATTCCAAATAGTTCCAGAACCACTCTGTGCCCTAAGAGATGCATCTTTAATAACGGTATCCGCTGTCGTCCTCAATGGATAGGATGTCTTTTTAAGATGCAGTATATAATTCTCAACACCCTGCGGCTTGATCTCATAAGTCGCTTTCGGAATCTCATCACTGCCCCTAATCGTACCGTAATACCCTGCATTTGTTGGACTGTCGCTGGCAGCACCTTTAATAACCATTACGACCGTTCCTGCATCGATACCAGCAATCAGTCCGTTAACTGTACCTCCTTCTCTCAGAACTTCATATTCCACACTGTAATCAGTATCTTTTAATAATTCATACGTATTCTTGTTTAGTCCTGCATCTTCTCTTGAAAGACTAAAATACATACTTGGCAGCATCATATGCTGATCCCCATTATATGTATATGGTCCCGGATCTGCCGCATCTGTCGGAATCGGATCATTCCATTGTAATTTTTGGTTTGCTGCGCCTTCAATCCGCATATTAGCCAGATTACGTCTGACTCTGTAAAACAAAGTTCCCGTGTGTGTTCCATATCCAGACACGGTTGCCTCAACAGTCATTCTGACCAATCCCGCAGTGGCTCCTTCAATTATATCTCCATTATCTTTAACAATGACACATTCTGTAATTTTAAACTGCCCTGAATTAAGCGTTGTTGTATCTGTTGATGTATTTCCTCCGTCAACAGTAGTTACTGTCATCGCTATAGTCTCTGGATCAAACCTGTACGTATTATTTACTTCATCATATTCTCTTACACTCTTATAACTATTATCTGTAAAATCAAAAGATACTGTCGGTTTATTCAAAGAGTACTCTCTTACTCTAGTTCCCTTATAGTTTCCCATTCCAGTAATTGTAACTTTACGCCCATCCGTTGTCTCAATATTTTCTACGCTATAATGCGTACCTTCTGTAAGATCTGTACTGCTATTATCAGGATCTACTACTCGAACAGCAGGATTCCTCTCTGCCACTTCCCCTGAAGGATAATTCTGAAACAAAGTATTTCCTGTTCCCATGTAAGCTGTCAACTGCTTTACATGTTTGACTACATTAACAGACATCGCGAAATACTGCGATCCCGATGAATTTTTATAATTGTTCAGTTTTAAATAGCCATTATATCCCCTTAACGAACCTGGAATCGCCTGATTTCCATTTGTGCTATCAGCACAAATAGAATATTCGGTACTATTTATTATCGTCGGCTCACTTTGACCGCTTATCTCAAGCCATACTTTTAATTGACTAGATTCTAGTGGTGATGACACATTTTCCACTACCAAATCCTTATCACTAATCCCATCATATTCAGTCGGCTTCGGATTAATCGTTTCATATTTCAAACTCCCTGGCAATTCAATTGGTAAAATCGTATATCCAAAACTATAAGAACTTCCTGGCAGTAAATATTGATTACTTCCTTTTGACTTAGCCGTCATTGTTACCTGTACTGTATTTGCTTGTGTCCAATTACCCGAAGTAACTGACAATTCATAATCTGTTCCCTGTACTAGACTCTGAGTCTTTTTTGTTCCATTCTCATCGTTATATTCTAACTGTAGAACTGGATAGACCGGATCTCCTTTATCGTATAACAGTAAATTCTTATTCGTAACCGTGATCGCCGCACCGCTTACTGGATTAGCTGTTCCTATCGTACCCAAATCTATATTCAGATCACCCGCAGCCCGCAGCCTAGGCGCAGCAATCGCCACACCCCCCAGCAAAAGCACAGAACAAAATACAATCAATATTTTCGTCCCAAACCTTTTCCATACATCCTTGTACATACATTACCTTCCTCTCCGTCATCCCAACTGGAAGACATTATTCTATCCCGGTTTACATGAACCACTCAGAACACACAAACCCGATTCCCATATCCCATCCACCGCAATTCGCAAGACATCTGTTCCTACAGCCCCAGTCATCGACCGCCCGCCGGATTCCGAACAGGCGTCGTGCCAAGTGCGGTACACAGAATAAAACATACAGCTTCATCATGCCCTGACACAGCACCCCGCCAATTTCCCAGACAGCTCTCCTCCATTATTTATTCCGCCGTTTTCCCTTCCCGTACAACCGCCTTCCCTGCCGGATCGATCTGTACAAGAAACGTCAAAACCCACAAGATACTGTCTTACCTAACTGCCGGATGCAGTGTTCACGTACTTTCGGATGGCCTGTGCATCCTACACATCTATATTAAGAGAAAAGAATGTATGCCGCAACTGCCATTCACAGGACTTTTCGCTTCCTGACAAGCAGGCAGACACGCAGACTTATCCCATTAAGATAGTTTATAATTATATCGGCTCTTTTTTTAGAATATTAACCTTAAGGTGGAATTTTTTTGAATGATCCGTATGAAGTAATCCTATTGTACCGCAATTAGACACTAAAGGATCATTTTGCGGAAAAAGTCAAAATTAGTATCTTGTGCGGCAATTTCCATCAAGTGCTCTTGCCGCAAAGAAACGAAAAACTGCCACAAATACACTCTGTTCACAATACACCATTATTCTTTACAAAACTTGTGATACCCAGACGTGAGAGGGAATTGGCAAGCAGCGCCTTTAGCTGCTGTCATCAGCCAGGGCGTGCCAATCTCCTCTCTCAGCGTCCATCCGCAAAAACGCAACGCTAGTACAGCAATTCGCAAATGCTGTACCAGCCCGAATCCGTCACACCATTTCCATTCCCGACTCCTGCCCAATCTCTTTTCGGATTGCTTCCACTGCATCATACGAGTACGCAGGAATAATACGCATAATCATTTCTGACGAGATTCCCTCTCCTATCATATTAGCAACAACTATCTTTTGCTCCGCCTCTCTTTTCCGTTTTACTTCTTCTTTAACTTCTTCCCTCACTTCTTCCTTTATCTCTTCCCTCACCTCCTCTTTTATTTCTTCCTTTACTTCTTCTTTTACTTTTTCCCTCACTTCTTCCTTTACCTCTTCTCTCACTTCTTCCTTTACTTCTTCCTTTACTTCTTTTCTAAGTTCCTTCCGAATCATCCGCTCTACTTTTGTCATCTTAATTGCCTCCCTTATTTTATTCGCTGTTTCTCTGTCAATTACTTTATCCGTAAACGCCAACATTCCAGACAACACAAACGCCTGCTGTCCCTGGTCTACTATTTTTTCTGCCAATTCCGCCATTTCCCGAATCTTTAACTGCTTCGCCTCCCTCTCCTCATACGACAGCGGAAGAATAATATATTCCATAAGCTCTTCATCTGTAAGCGGCTGTTTTCCCTTTACCTTTTCTTCCAGCCTGTGTAAAACACTGTCACCATCTAACTCAGACAAAAAAGCCGCTTCTATCCGCATTTTTACAGCCCCGATATCATAACAGTCTGCCACCTGCTGCCTTTTCACATCTCCCGTATAGATCACAA
>CAMUPC010000081.1 GCA_947090545.1 uncultured Eubacterium sp.
GAATTGATAGAACAGGACGCTGAATATGGCTATTTTGAAGATGATTAAAATCGGGTGATGAACTAATGAAAATAACGATTGAACAGGTGAAGGACTTCGCATGGCAGCAGTTGGACGCTATGTGGCATGACAATTCTGGAACGGCTACGGTTGATATGGTGAAGTTTACCCATAAGGGCTATTGTGTAGTTAATCCGTGGATGGACGAAAAAACACAAAAAGAGGTAGACCCCTATAAATACTATGGGGAGCGCCGAACGGAACAGTTTATTGATGAAGCTATCAGAACCATTCAACATAACAGAGAAATTGCAAGACAATACAGGAGATAAGGAAATGAAGCATAGATTTATTGTTATAACCTTATTGGTAACAGTATTCCTCTCAGGTTGTGGCGGAATAGCGACAGAGGTAACGACACCTATAGAAGAACAGGTTTCCAGTTCTATAAATAAGGTAGACCCAGACACAGCTACATCTTTAGCTGTGTCCTATTACGAAACCATCTACGGCGGTAAGGGTATAGAATTTACTTATTTGGAGCCAACCGTGGAAAAGCTATCTAAAAACGAGTATCGTATCAGTTTTTATGTAGACGCATATTGTGCCTTACCTGCTTCACCTAAGAATAATGAAACAAGATATGTGGAGTGTGTAGCTACTACAGAAAACATTATGTTGGGCTGGTCTTATGAAACAGAAATGGGCTTAAATGAAGGATTTACTGGCAGACCTGTTTTTTATAAGACTCAAATCAATTGGGACGGAACTTACATTAGTGATATTGATGCACAGAAAGAACAGCCCAAACCTACACAAGAGCCAGAATTATCTACCAACCCATCAAAAGCGAAACAGCCTGATGATTTCTATACAGATGGTGATTACACCACCTATGGGAGATACCAGTGCTTTGAAACGGACACTTTTGTAAGCGTAGAAACGCAGAACGGTTCATTGGTACTGTATTTTGAACCAGAAGCAGACACTTTTGTCCTTGACAGAAACGGAGCAGACACAGGCTGGGAATTTATCAACTGGGAATTTGAGAACAGAGTATACACTTCCGTCACTTTGCAAGACAACGAAATGATTATTTCATCTACAGAGCCTTGGAGATTTGACGGAACATATATCCAAATGCCCGATATAGGCACTGACGGAGAGGGGGAGTAAAATGGCTATCCATCTGGAATTAGTCAATCATTTTAATTATATGGACGGAAACGGACGGATTTTCTGTAAGCGACAGGACAAAGTGCGAAAAGTGGCTCCAAAATACAAAGGCTGTGACGATTGCCCCTATCTTTTCGGCTCTCTACAGGGAATTGGCGTAGAATGTATGTGGGAAGATGTACCGCCGCTTTCTCCTGTCGGGCTTGAAGTGCGTGACCCACAGGAAGAATTTACACGGGTGTCCAGATTGATTGACGAGAAAATTTTGAGAAAAGGATAACACAATAGCCATAGAAACCATAACAGTTTCTATGGCTATGCTTTATTTACAGAATTTCTGATTTAGTAATATCAAAATTTACAAGAGCATTGGAAACACGAATATACCGCTTGTCAAAGTCTTCAATCATATAGAACTCCTTTGAGGAATCATTCTTATAAGGTTTCAGCACTCCCAACTGGAACAATTCTGAATAATATGCAAACTCACTTGGTGGGAATATGAAAGTTCCAGCAGGAGGAAGAGATTCTACGGGAGGTTTAAAAATCTGCATGTAAAAGTACTCACAGTCCAGTAAATAATCTGTATCCTCTACATAACCAATTTTAACGCCGTCACATTTGCTTCTGATTTCACAGAACAAACTTACATTCTGTTCAGGGCTTGGAAGCAGAGATAAATATTTACATTTTTTGAGTGTAGACCTGACTGCACCCAGAAATTGTTGTGCCTTCTGCCCCTGAGCCTCTTGTTTCTTTAAGATATTCGATGTACATTTAGCTTCCAGCAATAAGTTGTCCCCTTCACGGTATCCTTCAAAAATCACTTCTGCACCTGTGTTTACATCCATACATGAGCCGCTAAACTTAATCCTATTTTCAACCTTTTCTTGACACATAAATTGCCCTCCTTTTGATTTTGCGTTTGTCTTGATTCAGCCACTCAAAAAACTTGTCTTTTGGCACAACCATACGTTTGTTGAGATAAATCGTAGGGAAATCACTGGAATTCATAAGTTCATATGTTTTCCCTTTAGAAATCCCCAGAACCGACTGAACATGTTTTGCCTGCATAATGATTGGTAAATCTTCTTCAGAACAGTAGTTCATCATATCGCTCTCCTTTCTTTATTATTTCCAATTCTTGTCTAAATCGTGTTTCTGTTGACAGTATAGCACACAAGCAACCCTCTGTCAATACCTTTCTGTTCATTATTTCTAAATCAGGAAAAAATCTACTTTTCTATTTACTTTTTGAATGAAAAGGAGTATAATAACAATATCATCGGAAAGGAGATACAAATAACATGGGAAAAACTTCTAAAGAAGATTTAGCAAGCATAGTAGGACAACGGTTAAAAGAACTCCGCAAGGCAAAAACAGATTTAGGGCAAAAAGATGTTGCTGACGAAATCGGTATTACCAAACAGGCTTTAAGCAGTTATGAAAGCGGCAGGCATCTTCCCGACCAGACTATCCTCATTGACCTTGCAAAATATTACGAATGCACCGCTGATTACCTTTACGGACTGACAGAAAAAATGAATCCATCATCTACAGACTATTCCAAGCGAGATAGCGTAAATCGCTTACTTCATTCTTTGGATATGGTTGCAGAAGATGAAGGGGACTTTTTGGCTGACTCCATAGCAAATACCATAAATTCATTGTCTCTTAACAGTGGAAATCCTCAACGGCGAAATCTTATTGAGTGCATGGGACAGTTGTTCTATTCATTTGCAGAATATATTGAAATGTCAACGTCATATGGAAAATATTTATCTGAAAAAGTGAGCACAAAGGATTTAACCGCAGATGATATAGCTGTGAAGCTGGCGCATATCAGCGGCTTTGATGATATATACAGTGTAATAGATGACATCAGAAGGGCTGGTATTTCATCTGTCCTTACCTTTTCTGTAAATGCTAAAAAAGCCTTGCGTATCAGGGCAGGACAACGCACAGGCACTAAAAAATCATTAAAGATGATAGAAATTGAGGAACAGTTTAAAGAAATGCTTGATAAGGAGGATTGATTCATATGGCAAAACGAGGACAAAATGAAGGCTCTATCCGCAAGCGTAAAGACGGCACATGGGAAGCCCGTGTAACGATTGGCATATCGGCAGACGGAAAGCAACAGCGTAAATCCCTGTATGGAAAGACCAGACAGGAAGTATCCGCCAAAATGACCGACTTGCTGAATAATCTGCAAAAAGGCATTATCACCAATCCTACAGAAATGACCCTTGCCGAATGGCTTGACTTTTATATGCTCGAATATAAAAAGCAGTATGTAAAGCCTACCACATATAACAATTATACGGTCAAGGTAAAAAATCACATCAAGCCAGCTATCGGTCACTATAAGCTAAAGGCATTACGACAGGACATCATTCAGAAATTTGTCAATAGCTTATCTGGTAAAGGGTTAGCACCCTCTACAGTGATAGACATTTTTAAGGTGTTAAGTAACGCCTTAGAAACGGCGGTAGACGATGGTTTGATTGTCAGAAATGTTGCGAACAGGGTTAAACTTCCAAAGACAACAAAGCCGCAAATCACCGTCTTAACACAGGAACAGCAAAATGCCTTTGTAGAACAGGCGAAAGTGACCTATATGGGAGTGGTCTATATTTTTGACCTCTGCACAGGTATGCGGCTTGGGGAATTGTTAGGGCTGAAATGGCAGGACATAGACTTTGAGCAGAACCAGTTGCACATTAAGAGAATCATTCGCAAAGTAAAAGACCCTGACAATCCAGAGGAACATTGGCACTTGGAGTTTGGTACACCGAAAACGCCTACCAGTGAGCGGATAATCCCACTCAATGAAACGGCTATTAAGGTGCTTGCTGATGTCTGGGAGCAACAGGAGAAAAACAAAGAAAAAGCCAATACCGCCTACGAGGATAACGACCTTGTTTTCTGTACCCAGTTAGGCAGACCGCTTGACCCAAACAATATACGACGCACCTGTTACTCTATCTGTGCGAAAATCGGCGTCAGCAACATCCACCCTCATTGTCTCCGCCATACATTTGCCACCAGAGGGGCAGAAAACAACGTAGATGTACGGGTCATGCAGAAATTCTTAGGTCATGCCACCATAAAAGAAACAGCCGATACTTATACGCACGTATTGAACGACCTGAAACAGAGCGAAATTCTAAAACTGGATAAGGCAGTAAATTATTGAGCAAAAATATCGGGTAGGGGTAAGGTAGGGGTTAAACACCAAAAGGAGCTACCGCCCGCAAGCGGTAACTCCCAAAGTTTACAACATTTTCCTGACAGGAAATTGTATCAGACGTTAAATCGATACAGGAGCATGTACTGAAAACGGCAAATAAGGAGACGCTAAAGCATACCGAAAGCCTGACGTTAAAAATCAATGAGGTCAAAGCATCGGTGACGGCACTCTCGAAGCTGGTAAAAGAGCTACAGGCGCTGGATCAGAAACAGTCGGCAGACCTGAAAAAGCTGCAAGACAGTATGACTAAAATCAACCAGTCGATTCAAAATATCTATACAGCCACAAAGCAATTAGCAGCCGACATTACGGTTACAGGCAGCAATTTGGAAAAAGTAACCGGCTCAGGCAGTGACATTCAGTCCGCGCCTGTTTCTGTAGCGAATATGACGATTGCACAGTTTGTAGATATTCTTGCAGGAAATGACCAAGTCTATACAAAGGCGATACAGGAACTGAACCGGCTTGTAAAACAGCTTGGCGACCACAATATGAAGCAGGATGAGACGTTTGACAAAACCGTAAAGGAACTGGAGCATTCGCTTTCCGATAACGGCAAAAACCTGGAGAATACCAAGGCAGAGCTTGAAAAAAGCGACCAGCAGCTTAAGGCGGAGCTTGAAAAAAGCGACCAGCAGCTTAAGACAGAGCTGAAAAACGAGTTGGACGGCAAATCAGAGGATTTGGGCAAAAGGCTCGACGAAGAAAAGCAGCTTCGGGAAGAAGCAGACGAAAAGCTGCAAAAACAGGCAGACGCGGCTGATAAGCTGACGGGAGATCCCAAAGACGCGGACAACGTGAAAGGGGAGACGGTATTCCACAAAATTGGCGAAATCGTAAGGATTTTGTCAAAAGACGGCATCAGTGGGCTTTGGGAAGCCCTACAGGAAATCGGCGGCGCGGAAACGGTCGAAGAAGGCATGGAAAACCTGCATACGGACCTGACAGACGCACGGGCGCGTGTGTCAGAGCTGGAAAAAGAAAAATGGCTGTCTGATCTGCTGCTGCTCGCGCAGCAGGACGGCACGGGCGGCTATCCTTACCAGGAAAGCGGTTCTGCGTATGTTTATCAGGTTCCGCTTGTAACAGAAGATGACCAGATCGATCTGAGTGCGGACGATACGGCAATTGTCGTGCATTTTACAAAACCGGACAGGCTTCCGTCCAATGTGGCGCTGTCTGTAAACGGGAATGCGCTGCTGCTTACGTTTACCAATCAGCCGACGCGCGATATCCATATTACATCGATTCATGTATATAAAAAGAAATAGAAAAGGAGATATTATGAACAGACAAAAAGCAAAAAAAGCAGCCTGCCTGCTTTTGGTATCCGGGATGCTGTTTTGTATGCCGAATACGAAATGCGAGGCGGCGGTAATTACGTCCAACGCAACCGATAAAACAGCCGTTCTTTTTCAGGAGCATACGGCTTACAGTGCCGGCGACTATGTTGTTTATGACGGCGAGCTGTATCTTTGTACGGCAGAGGTGCAGGGAGCATGGGAGACGGCGGCTGCGCATTTTATGCAGATTACCAAAAACCATGCGCTTGGCACGGCAAAGGAGCTGTCAGATTCCTATGAGGAATCCAAAGATCCGTCCGAGGAGCATTCGCTGCTTGCGTTTTCAGCGAATGTGTGGCAGAAGCTAAAGGGATTTCTGGGAATCGGCGAAAAAGATGCACAGACCGACCGGGAAAATTATAAAAATGCTTCGGTCAGCGCAAAATTAAATTATCTGGAAGAGAAAAACGAGTCTTTGCATAACAATGTGTCAGACTTGCAGAAATGGGTCAGTGATTCTTTTCAATCTGTCAGTAATGGGAAAACATTGATAGCAGGCGCTATTACTGACAAAGAGGGTACGGCAAAGCCTGACTATCGGTTTGAGCAGTTTGCACAGTCGATCCGGGATCTGGCGCAAATGCAGTATGAGAAAGGATACGGCAAAGGAGATGCCGACGGGTACGCCAGAGGGGACGCCGATGGATATCAGCGCGGCGATACTGACGGGTACAACCGGGGCAGCACCGACGGATATAATAAGGGCAGTGCGGATGGATACAACCAGGGCAAGCAGGAAGGATATGGACAGGGACAGGGCGACGGATATCAGGCTGGGTATCAGGAAGGCATTGATTTTGCGGACAGCAGGGTCAATGAAGAATCTGAAAGCTATAAAAAGGGCAAGGAGTCCACGGATACGAAGATCTGGTCGACAAGGATCTATCTGACGAAAGACGGGCCGGACAAGGAGCCGGAAAATTTTACGCAGAGTTCGGGCGGCACGAGCAATCATACGAGCTGGATGTATCGAAAGGACTTTCCGGGACATAAGATTTTGGCAATCCATATCAAAGAAAGTTATTTTTCTGCTTATGGAGGAAGCAGCTATGAAGTGCTGTCCGTTGATGTGGGAGGCAGCTACCAGACGATGTCCCAGGGCGGATCGAAGCTGGCTTTGTCGTCGGATGGCTTTTCCTGGGGCAAGACTTCGTTTAACCTGTCAGAGTCCGGGCTGTCATCAACGATGGAGTTTACTGTGATGTATCGTTAATTCAGCGGTTTTTGGGAATGTAAAAAATGTATTTCTCCTGGTTGACTTTTTTGCGAAAAAAGTGTATATTGTATACAGAATACAATATACATTATACAATATACAGTGTACAATACAATGTACACGCAAAAAAGCTTTGGAGGATCAGATCATGGATGAAATCAGGCTAAAGGCACTTGCAAAGATCAATCTCGGTCTGGATGTTACCGGATGCCGGGAAGATGGATACCATTTGGTTCGGATGATTATGCAGACGATCCATCTGTTTGACAGCGTACAGATGGAAAAGAGCAAAGAGCCGGGGATCAGGTTAACGACAAATATACGTTTTCTTCCGACAGATGCGCATAATATCGCTTATAAAGCGGCAAAGCTGTTAATGGATGAGTTTCAGCTTGGGGAAGGCATCAGCATTGATATCAAAAAATGTATCCCGGTATCCGCGGGCATGGCGGGCGGAAGCACCGATGCTGCCGCTGTCTTGTATGGGATGAATCAGATGTATGACTTAAAGCTGTCGCAAAGGCAGTTGGCAAAACGCGCGCTGACATTAGGAGCGGACGTGCCGTACTGCCTGATGCGCGGAACGGCGCTGGCAGAAGGGATCGGAGAAAAGCTGACGAGGCTTCCGTCTGTTCCGCGCTGTCCGGTAGTAATTGCAAAGCCGGGCATCAGCGTATCTACCAAATGGGTTTATGACAGGCTGGTATTGGACGAGCAGACAAAGCATCCGAACATTGACCAGCTTGTTACGGATATCAAACAGCAGGATCTTGTGCAGCTTGCGTCTCATATGGGAAATATTTTAGAGGATGTGACGGTGCGGGAATACCCGGTGATTACGCGCATCAAAGAACACCTTGCCGCGCACGGGGCGTTAAACGCGATGATGTCCGGCAGCGGGCCAACCGTATTTGCTTTGTTTCAGGAACGCTCCAGGGCGCGGGAAGCAGCGGATGCGCTGCGTGCCAGCGGGCTGGCAAAACAGATTTATGTCACAACGATATTTAATGTGTAGGCAGAGGTGGAAAAATGTCAGAAGATTTGAAATTAAACATGAATGCATATCTGCCTCTGCGTGATGTTGTATTTCAAACGCTGCGTGAGGCGATTTTAAAAGGAGATTTAAGGCCGGGCGAACGGCTGATGGAGCTACAGCTTGCCGCGAAGCTCGGCGTCAGCCGCACGCCGATCCGCGAGGCGATACGGATGCTGGAACAGGAAGGGCTTGCTGTTACGATACCAAGAAAAGGCGCGGAAGTGGCAAGGATGACAGAAAAGGATATGGAAGATGTTCTGCAAATCCGTGAGGCACTCGATGACCTTGCGGTGCAGGTGGCATGTGACAAGATCACAGAAGAACAGTTAGAACACCTTCGTACGGCAATGAACAATTTTGGACATGCGGTGCAGGCGGGAGATCTGGACAAAATCGTAGCATATGATGTAGAATTTCATGATATTATATATGAAGCAACTGATAATCCAAAGCTGGTGATCCTGCTGAGCAATCTGCGGGAACAGATCTACCGCTACCGTGTGGAATATTTAAAGGAAAAAGAAAACTATCCGATACTGATTAAGGAACACGAAGAGATCGTGGATGCGCTGAAACAGAAAAACAAAGAGCGTGTCGCGGATGCAATGCGCAACCATATACGCAACCAGGCAGAGGTTGTGAAAAATATTATCCGCGAACAGGAATAAATGAGGAACCGGCGGCACTGTACTGCATATGCTGATAGTAAGAGCAAAGGGGTATTTGTGTGCTATGAAAAATGTATATCAAACACAGGCAGACATGCCGGATGCGGGCAGGCTGCAAATCAGTGTGGAATCCAGAGTGAACAGAGATCCGATACCAGACGCGAAGGTTTCGATTTCTTATACGGGAGAACCGGAAAGTACGTTTGAGGAGCTAAGTACGAATGAATCCGGGCAGACACAGCAGCTTGAGCTGAAAGCGCCGCCGTTAGAGTACAGCATGGAGCCGTCGGAAACGCAGCCGTATGCCCAGTATACGATCCAGATTACGGCAGACGGCTATCAGCCGGTCTCTGTGGACGGGATTCAGGTGTTAGCTGACCAGACAGCGGTGCAGGATATCCGTTTACAGCCGGTCGGGGCAGCGGCAACGTGGCCGGACGATATTGTGATTCCCGCGAATACGCTGTTCGGCAATTTCCCGCCGAAAATCGAAGAAGCGGAAATCAAGCCTGTGCGCCAGTCAGGGGAGATCGTGCTCAGCAGGGTCGTGGTGCCGGAATATGTCGTTGTCCACGACGGAGCGCCAACGGACAGCACTGCGACCGATTATTATATCCGGTACAAGGATTATATTAAAAACGTAGCGTCCAGTGAGATCTATGCCACATGGCCAGATGCGACGATCCGGGCAAATGTACTAGCGATTATGTCGTTTACGATGAACCGGGTGTATACGGAGTGGTATCGGAACAAAGGCTATAATTTTACGATTACCTCTTCGACTGCTTATGACCAGAAATGGTCGTACGGCAGAAATATTTTTTCCAATATTTCTCTGATCGTAGATGAAATGTTTCAAAATTACCTTTCCAGGCCGAATGTACGCCAGCCGATCCTGACACAGTACTGCGACGGGCAGAGAGTGTCCTGCCCGAACTGGATGACGCAGTGGGGGTCGAAATACTTAGGTGATGGCTCTGCTATAATAGGACTAAATCAAAATGGATTTGGTCTTTTTTAGTTGCTGAACATTTTCAATTATGTTATCATAATTTTAAAGACAGACATCAGAAAGTGTGAGAGCATAACAGGAAAGAAAGGAATGGAAAATGACACTTATCATTAAAAACGGCCGTGTCATTGATCCGGCTGTAAAGCAGGATTCGGTGGCTGACATACTGATACAGGATGGAACGATCGTAAAAGTCATGCCAGGTATCGAAGAAGCGGCGGACAGGCAGATCGATGCAGAGGGGTGTTTGGTCATGCCGGGGTTTATCGACCTGCATGTACACCTGCGCGACCCGGGGTTTGAACGCAAGGAAACAGTGGCTACGGGCGCGGCGGCGGCGGCGCGCGGCGGATTTACAACGATTGTGGCAATGCCGAATACAAAGCCGGTTGTAGACCATGCGGATGTCGTGAACTATGTCCACAATAAGGCAAAAAGTGTGACCAAGGTAAACGTATTGCAGGCAGGAGCCATTACAAAGAAGATGGAAGGGACGATGCTTGCGGATATCGAAGAAATGGTACAGGCAGGCAGCCCGGCGATCAGTGAGGACGGGAAGTCTGTGATGAACGCATATTTGCTGCAAGAGGCGATGAAAATAGCGAAAAGGCTGGATATTCCAGTATTGTCGCATTGTGAAGATAAAAACCTGGTAAACGGCGGCGTTGTCAATGCGGACAGCAACGCGAAAAAACGGGAGCTGCCGGGAATTACAAACAGCGTGGAAAATGTCATTGTGATGCGCGACGTGCAGTTGGCGAGAGAGACAGGCGCCAAGCTGCATCTGTGCCACTGTTCTACCAAGGAGAGCGTGGAAATCGTAAGGATGGCGAAGGAACGGGGAAATACGAGGATTTCCGCGGAGGTTTGCCCGCACCACTTTACACTGGCCTCAGATGATATGGTGCCGGGAGATACCAATTTTAAGATGAATCCCCCGCTGCGTACAAAAGAGGACGTCGAGGCGCTGCGCCAGGGGCTTAAGGATGATGTGATGGATGTGATCGCTACCGACCATGCGCCGCATACGAGGGATGAAAAAAATGATTCGATGCTGCGGGCGCCGTTTGGCATAATCGGTTTGGAAACCGCCGCGGCTTTGACGTATACGGAACTGGTGCTTGCCGGCTATCTGACGCCTATGCAGATGGCGGAGAAGATGAGCTACAATCCGGCGAAGGTGCTTGGCATTGACAAAGGAAGCTTGCAGCCTGGAAAAACCGCGGATATCGTTATCTTTGATCCTGAAAAAACGTACCGCATTGACGCGTCTGCGTTTGCATCCAAAAGCAGGAACACGCCGTTTCAGGGACGCGAGGTCACAGGGGCTGTCCGCGCGACGATTGCGGGCGGAGAAGTGATCTATCATATAGAAGGAAAAGGAGCATATGCATGATAAACAAGTTAGTGGAAAAAATTAAAAAAACGAAGGCGCCGGTTGTCGTAGGCTTAGATCCGATGCTTTCTTATATACCAGAGCAGATCAAGCAGAAATCGTTTGCGGAGTTTGGAGAGACTTTGGAGGGTGCTGCGGACGCGGTCTGGCAGTTTAACAAAGGGATTATTGACTGTGTGTACGACCTGCTCCCGGCGGTGAAGCCGCAGATTGCGATGTATGAGCAGTTTGGCGTCGAAGGGCTTAGGGCGTTTCAAAAAACGGTCGATTACTGCCATAAGAAAGACCTGGTTGTAATCGGCGATGTAAAGCGCGGCGATATCGGTTCTACTTCGACAGCTTATGCAGCCGGGCATCTCGGAAAAGTGGCTGTCGGCAGCAGCCGGTTATCCGTATTTGACGAGGATTTTGCAACGGTCAATCCTTATTTTGGGACAGACGGTATCCAGCCGTTTTTAGATGTCTGCAAGGAGGAAAAAAAAGGGATTTTTATTCTGGTCAAGACGTCGAATCCGTCCAGCGGGGAATTTCAGGACCGCCGAATCGACGGCAGGCCGCTGTATGAGTATGTAGGCGAAAAGGTTGCCGAGTGGGGCGGGCAGCTTATGGGCGATACATACAGCTACGTCGGTGCCGTGGTAGGCGCGACCTATCCTGAGGTCGGCAAAATCATGCGCAAGGTTATGCCGAAAGCGTATATCCTGGTGCCTGGCTACGGCGCGCAGGGCGGGACAGCGAAAGACTTAGTACATTATTTTAATGAGGACGGGCTGGGAGCGATTGTAAATTCTTCGAGAGGGATTATCGCCGCTTATAAGCAGGAGCAGTACGCGCATTTTACAGCAGCCAATTATGCGGATGCGTCGCGTGAAGCCGTGCTTGCGATGATCAGGGATCTTGACAGCGCGCTACAGCAGTCGGTTTAGCAAAAAGTGAGGGGGTATAGGCAGATGGCTCACAAATTTAAGGAAGAAGCAGTCATTATCCGCCAGGAAGAGATTGCTCCAGATATTTACAGTATGTGGCTGCATACGGATCAAATCGCACAGGAGGCAGAAGCGGGACAGTTTGTCGGCGTATATTGCAGGGATGGCAGCAGGATTTTGCCGCGTCCGATCAGTATTTGCGAGATCGATAAGGACGACCAGGCAATTCGGATTGTATACCGTGTGGCTGGAAAAGGGACGGATGAGTTTTCTTATATGCGTACGGGGATGCCGCTGTATGTGATTGGACCGCTTGGGACAGGCTTTCCGAAAAAGCCGGGCAAGGCGCTGGTGATCGGGGGAGGCATCGGAATCCCGCCGATGCTACAGATGGCAAAAGACCTTGCCGCTGACAAACAGATCGTACTCGGATACCGCAACAGGCAGCTTTTTTTAAGCGACCGGTTCGAGCTGTGCGCAGACGTACATATTGCAACGGAGGATGGCTCCGTGGGGACAAAGGGAACGGTGCTGGATGTGATTCGTGAAAAACAGCTTCGCGCCGATGTGATCTATGCGTGCGGACCGATGCCGATGCTAAAGGCGCTGAAAACATATGCAGCCGAACGGGACATCGAATGCTGGATCTCGCTCGAAGAACGTATGGCGTGCGGCGTGGGCGCATGTCTTGGCTGTGTATGCAGGACAAACAAGAAAGATGCGCATTCGCATGTGAAAAACACGCGGATCTGTACCGAAGGCCCGGTATTTGACGCAAGGGAGGTGGATATCTGATGAATACAAAGGTAAATATCGCAGGTATTACATTTAAAAATCCGATTCTGACAGCATCGGGAACGTTTGGCTCCGGCGAGGAATATGCACAGTTTGTAGACTTGAACCGTCTGGGCGGCGTAATTACCAAGGGTGTGGCAAATGTCCCGTGGGAAGGAAACCCGACGCCGCGTGTCGCGGAGGTGTACGGCGGTATGCTCAATGCGGTCGGGCTGCAAAATCCAGGCGTTGATGTGCTGATCAAGCGTGACCTTCCGTTTTTAAAGCAGTTCGATACGCGTATTTTGGTAAACGTCTGCGGCAGGTCGGTATATGATTATCTGGACGTTGTAGAACGGTTAAACGACCAGCCAGTCAGTATGCTGGAGATCAATATTTCCTGTCCGAATGTCAAGGAAGGCGGGATTGCGTTTGGACAGGCGCCGAATATGGCGGCGCATATAACGCAGGAGATCCGCAAAAAATCTACGCATCCGATTATTATAAAGCTGAGCCCGAATGTAACGAATATCGCGGAAATGGCAAAAGCAGTCGAAGCGGCAGGCGCGGACGGCATTTCCCTGATCAATACGCTGCTTGGAATGAAAATCGATGTGAAGTCGCGCAGGTTCGCGCTCGCAAACCGGACAGGCGGGCTGTCCGGTCCTGCCGTGCATCCGGTCGCGGTGCGCATGGTGTATGAGGCAGCACATGCGGTGGAAATCCCGATTATCGGGATGGGCGGCGTAATGAATGCGGAGGATGCGCTGGAACTGATGCTTGCCGGAGCTACGGCTGTTGCCGTCGGGACAGCCAACTTTGCCAATCCGACAGCAACGGTGGACATTGTGAACGATATCCGTCAGTTTATGGTGGCAGAAGGCGTCCAGGATATCAATGAGATGATCGGTGCCGTGCATGATTAGAACGATCATACAGGAATGCTACGAGAAAGCGGATGCGGTAGTCTGCGAGGTGAAAAAGGCGCTGACCGGAAAGGATGACTGTATCCGCAAAGCTTTTGCGGCAATCCTGGCAGGCGGGCATATTCTGATTGAGGATGTGCCGGGCGTAGGCAAGACGACGCTTGCAATCGCGTTTTCCAAGGCGATGGAGCTTCAAAACAACAGGGTGCAGTTTACGCCGGATGTGATGCCTTCGGATTTGCTTGGTTTTAATATGTACCAAAAGGAAACAGGCGGGTTTGTATACTATCCGGGCACGATTATGTGCAACCTGTTCCTTGCCGACGAGATCAACCGCACGTCGCCAAAAACCCAGTCCGCTTTGCTGGAGGTCATGGAAGAAGGCATGGTGACGGTGGACGGCACGAGCAGGGATGTGCCAAAGCCGTTTATCGTGATGGCGACGCAGAACCCAAAAGGCAGCGCCGGGACACAGCTTCTGCCGGAGGCGCAGCTTGACCGTTTTATGATCTGCATGAGCATGGGCTACCCGGATGAAAGCAGCGAGATCGATATTGCAAAAGGCAAAAGCGTGCACGCTGGGACAGAAGAAGTGCAGTGCGTATTAAGCGCCGGCGGGCTGGTGCAGCTCCAGGAGCAGGTAGAGCAGGTGCATGTGCAGGACAGCCTGTACCAGTACATCGTGCATTTGTCCAAAGCAACGCGCGAAAGCGATTATATCGAGCTTGGAATCAGCCCCCGCGGTTCGATTGCCTGTACAAAAATGGCAAAAGCATGGGCATTTTTACAAAACAGGAATTACGTGATCCCAGAGGATGTGGCAGAGGTATTTCCAGAAGTGGCAAAACACCGGATGCTGCTCAATACAAAAGCAAGAGTGACGCATGTTACACCGGAGGCAGTTATTGCAGAGGTGCTTGGCGCAGTCAGGCAGCCGGTTTCATACAGGAAGGACAGATAGCGGACGGATGTTAAGTATCATAACAGGGATTGTGTTAACCGCAGCCGTATTTTATCTTTCGCTGCTGTACAAAAGCAGCGCGATGGTGCTGCTTGGATATGCAGCAGCGGCGCTTCTTGGCATGGCATGTGTATTTTTGGCATGGCGTGTGCATACCATTGCGTGCAGCGTGGCGTTTCCGATCGCGATTGTGGAATGCGGCAAACCGCTGACGGTGCGTATTGTGCTTGAAAACCGCAGTTTTTTGCCATGCCTGCGCTTTCAGTGCAGGGTAGAGCTGGGCAACCATTTTTTAAAAAAGAAGAAAAAGAAATGGCTGCGCGGCGGCATGGCGGAGGCTGGGACGAACAGCTACGATTATCCGCTTGTACTGGAGGACTACGGCAGTTATGAGCTGATGCTTCAAAAAGTACGGATCTATGACCTGACGGGATTGTTTTATATACACAAAACCGTCAAAAGCAGCGGCTTTGTACAGGTTCTGCCCAAAATGCAGGAGATCGGCGTACATTTGACAGAAGCGGTGAGAAATTTTATCGGGGATGCCGACGTGTACGATGATTTTCACGCAGGGGATGACCACAGCGAGCTGTTTCAGGTACGCCCGTTTCAAAGCGGAGACAAAATCCAAAGCGTACACTGGAAGCTGAGCGCCCGCCTCGACGAGCTGCTTGTCAGGGAGGACAGCCTGGCGAAAGCGTGCCCGGTTGTGTTTTTGCTGCGCTATGTGAATGAAAAGCAAAAAAATGCGGAACGGGCAAACGCATATCTTGTGATATTAGCAAGCATCTCCTTTTCCCTGATGGACAGCGGGTGCCCGCATTATGCGGCATGGTACAGCAGCAGCCGGCAGGATGTGGTGCGGGTGCGCGTGGATGATGAGGAAAGCTTGTATCAGTTTTTAAGCTTATATTTGGAGGAGACGTTTGCTGGAGGGAAAACGGATCTTTTGGAAGCATACCAGGAAAAATACAGGGGGGAGAATTATTTGCATTTGCTGGAGTTAGATGAGAGGCTTCGCTTGAGGAAAAATGGGGAGCAGATTGCGGCGTATCAGGTAGCGGGATGGAGGGATGGGCTGGGCGGGTTGGAGTTGGTGCTGTAGGGGGGATTTTTTTTCAGTGAGGGACGCTGGAGGGAGGGGAACGGGGCTGGCTTCCTGTTCCGGTTCCAAAATGTAAGGAGCCCTAAGTATCCTGCGGTTACGCTGAGGCACCGTCCGGGCGCGGCACTTGGCACAGCGTTGCGGGATGAACGGTAAATACAGCACCTGCCTTTTGCGCCATCGCCGC
>CAMUPC010000082.1 GCA_947090545.1 uncultured Eubacterium sp.
TAGCTGCTGGCGGAACGCCAGGGCGAACTAGGTGCCGCGCCCGTCCGGTGCCACAACGTAAACGCAGGATGCTTAGGGCTCCTTACATTTTGGAACCGGAACAGGAAGCAAGCCCCGCTCCCCTTCCTCCAGCGTCCCTCCCCGCAACCCCATCCCCCAATAAGATGATCATATAAAAGAAAAAGGAGACAAATAAAATTGAAAACCATCGCAATCCGCGCCGACGCAAACGAAACCATCGCAATGGGACACCTCATGCGCTGCATGTCCATCGCATTTCAGTTAAAAAAAGCAGGACACACCGTCATCTTTATCCTTGCAGAAAACTACGCACAAAATCTCATCCTGCAAAACAACTTCCCCTGTATCTGCATGAGCCGCATATACAACCATAAAGACCAAGAGCTTGAAGAACTCACTGCAATCCTTACCCGACATAAAGCTGCCTGCATACTCGTAGATTCCTATGATCTAACTTCTGCATATATAGAACGCCTGAATAAGATCTGCAAAACCGTCTATATTGATGACCTGCAACATTTTGAATACCCGGCACACCTGACTATTTATTATCGCTACGGCGCAGAACAAATGCAGGAAGCTCTCGATTCCAGCAAAGCACCGCAACATGCCAAACGGTATCTGCTCGGCATCCGCTATGCCCCGCTGCGGGAAGTATTTGCCGCGGCAGCGCCTCCTGCGCGGGAGCAAATAGAACAGATTTTAATTACGACAGGCGGCACAGATCCGTATGAAATGCTGATTGGAATATTGGAAACCATGCAGCAGGCATTTCCAGCCGTCAAAAAACATGTTGTAGCTGGCAAATTTTATCACAACCTGCCTCTCCTGCATAAGATTGCAGCAACAGATGATACCGTTCTGATTTATCACGATATCCCGGATATTGACCAGGTAATGCGCCAGTGTGACGCGGCGGTATCCGCGGGCGGCGGCACACTGGCAGAGCTTTGTGCCTGCGGCGTGCCAACAGTCTGCTTTACACTGGCAGATAACCAGTTAGACGGGACAAAGGCATACGCCGACGCTTGCCTGGTGCTGTATGCCGGAGACGTCCGAAGCAACAGGGATGCCGTGCTGCAAACCATTACGGCAAAAATGGAACTGCTGCAAGATGATCCCGCATATCGAAAATGTATGGGGAAAAGGGCAAAAGAAGCCGTCGACGGCAGAGGTGCCAGCCGTATTGCAGAAGAAATCATCCAATTAATACAGGAGACATAAAAGCATTTGCAGGAGGAGCTTATATGAAACAATTTAATGTAACTGGATTATGTACGCCAGAACAGGATTATATGGCTGATATATCAGAAAAAATAAAGCAAATCCGCGCTATGGTCGATGCAGGAAAATATTTTACCATGAACCAGGCAAGGCAGTATGGAAAAACAACCATTTTGCAGGCATTAAAAAAAGACCTGTATGCAGATTATATTGTATCCCGCATCAGCTTTGAAGGAATCGGAGGAATAATTTTTTCTGACGAGATGCAGTTTTGTACCGGATTCGACGAACTATTTGCAAAAAGCCTGCGGTTTTCCTCCGCAAACTCCAAAGACCTTCTCCAATGGACGGAATATGAAAAAAAGACAACTAATTTTTTAAGGCTGTCAGAGAAAATTACCGATTTCTGTTCCTGCCGCCAGGTTGTCTTATTGATAGATGAAACCGACCAGGCTTCGGATAACCAGGTTTTTTTACACTTTCTTGGGATGCTTCGTGAAAAATATCTTGCACGGAAAACAGAGGAAGATTTTACCTTTTACAGTGTCATATTGGCTGGCGTATACGATGTCAAAAACAGAAAACTGCCCATGATCGAAAAAGGATATACGACTGGCGTCGAGCAAGAGGCAAAATACAACTCGCCCTGGAATATCGCGGCAGATTTTGATATCGACTTGTCTTTATCAACGGCGGAAATTCGTTCCATGTTAGAAGAATATGAAGCTGACCACCATACATGAATGCAGCTTGCACAGGTAGCAAGCAGCATCTGGGACTATACCAGAGGATATCCTTATCTGGTAAGCCGTATTTGCCTGGAAATCGAGAAATCGCGGTTAAATTGGGATTTGTCAGGTATCCGGGCTTGCGTAAAGAAAATTTTAGCGGAAAAGAATCCTCTTTTTGATGATATTTCCCACCACCTGGAAAACAAAAAAGAACTGCGGATGTTTTTGTACGAGCTTTTGATTCTGGGACAAGAAATAAGCTATGAACGGAGCAATCCAACCATCGACCTTGCCGCTACTTTTGGATATATACGAAACGTTGACGGATATGCATTGATTGATAATCCGATGTTTGAAATTAAGATTTCCAACTATTTTATATCCAAAAACCTGCAACATACAAACCAAATGAAAATCACAGGTGTATTTACTGAGGATGTAATACAAAACGGACGTTTCAGCATGGAATATGCACTGCAAAAATTTGCCCAGCATTACAAAGCACTTTATGAAAACAGATCAAACAGGCAATTTTTAGAAGAACATGGCAGAATCCTCTTTTTAACTTATCTGCGTCCGCTCATCAATGGAAAAGGATTCTATCATATCGAATCCAGATCAAATACACAGCGCCGCATGGATCTTGTTGTAGATTATGGAACTGACCAGTTTATTATTGAATTAAAACGCTGGTATGGCACAAAAAAACAAGAAGATGCCTACGAACAGCTCTGTGGATATCTAAACAGTATGAATGCTGCTGAAGGATATTTGCTAACCTTTGACTTCCGTAAACAGAAGCAGGAAAAAATAGAGTGGATACTTTACAAAAACAAGCGGATTTTAGACGTTATCGTCTAATATAAAACATGAGATAAAAGGACACCGGAAGAAACGTGTGTAAAATGCCGTTATCACCGCAGAATCCTGAAAAATCAGCCGGGTGAGGGGCCTTCTGGAACGGATGCAGCCAGGGCGTGTCTATCCCCTCGCCCAGCGTCCTTCCAGGAACCCCCTTAACCCGAACTTAATCACCTACAAACTACGCAGCACCCGTACTCCCCTAGCTTCCATCAAAATCTCTTCCTGCTGCGCATACGTCGTCCCATCCAGCACGTCTTTATAATTCCCTTCCAGCACTACCGTCTGTTCCTCCGCCGTATGGTTTAACAAAAACAAATACCTGCCTCCCGCATTTTCCCGAACAGCCGCTTCCACGCCGGACGGCGTATGGTGTACCGGCTTGATGCCCGCCTGCGCGAACAGCTTATGCAGAAACGTCTGGTAAAACGCCTGATCCGAATGCGTCCCGACATAATAAGCTTTGCCCGAACCGTATTCGTTGACAGTAACCGCAGGCGTGCCGGCATAAAAATCCTCTTCATACATCCCAAGCGCCTGCGCGCCTTCCAGATGCATCAGGTCGCACAAAATATCCGCCGGATAACGTGCGCCGCCATAAGAAATCGCATTCTGCTCTCCAAGCGGCAGCGCATCGCTCTCTTCAACCCAGATGCCAAGCAGTTCCCGCAGCCTTCCTGGATAGCCGCCGACATCCACCAGGTCATGCTCATCCACAATGCCGCTGAAATACGACGTTACAAAATTGCCGCCCTGTCGGACATAATCTTTTAGTTTTTCCTCATAGCCGCGCTTTACCATATACAGCAGCGGCGCAATCACTACCTGATATGGCTCCAGCGAATGCTCTGTGCTGATAATATCCACCGGAACGTTCAGCTCGTATGCCGCCCTGTAATAATCCCGCACCGTATCCAGGTATTTCATCAGTACGCTTGGCCCTGCCGAATACTCCACTGCCCACCAGTTGTCCCAGTCAAATAAAATCGCTGCTTTTGCCGGCGTGCTTCCGTCTAAAAGCAGCCCGCCGGCTTTTTCAAGCTCTTCTCCAAGCTGCGCGACCTCGCGAAAGACCCTCGTCTGTGCGGTTCCGACATGGTCGATCACTGCGCCGTGGTATTTTTCACAGGCACCAATGCTTCTGCGGATCTGGAAAAACTGTATCGCGTCGGCGCCGTGTGCCGCTGCCTGATAGCTCATCAGACGCATTTCGCCCGGACGTTTCAGGCGGCTGTAGCACTGCCAGTTTGTTACGCTCGGAGTCTGCTCCATCAGCACAAACGGCTTCTGCCCGTCCAGCCCGCGCATCAGGTCGTGGTAAAAGGCAATCTGGTCGGGGCTGTCCGAAGCTGACGGATAGTTGTCCCAGGATACAAAATCCATCAACCTTGCCCACTTCTGATAATCCAGCCCTTTATAGGCAACCATCAGGTTGGTCGTAACTGGAATGTCTGGCGTGAACTTTTTAATCGCGTCATATTCCAGCCGGAAGCAGTCCAGGATGCTGTCCGAATTAAAGCGCATATAATCCAGCGAAATGCCCTGGAACATCGTCCGCTCCCTTCCGGTAACGCCATCCATAAAATGCTCGCTCAAAAGGTCGGGCAGTACAATCTCATCCCAGTCATAAAACGTATGCCCCCAAAAAGCAGTGTCAAAGCTTTTATTTACCTCTTCGATCGTTCCATATTTCTTTTTCAGCCATACCCGAAATGCTTTCTCACAATTTTCACAATAGCACTCTCCGCCATATTCATTGGATACGTGCCATGCCACGATATTGTCATAATCCCGGTAGCGCTCGGCAAGCTTTGCGGCAAGCTTTGGCGCATACTTGCGGTAAGTCGGGCTGTTCGGGCAGGAATTGTGCCGTCCGCCAAACTTGCGCTTCATCCCGTTTTTCTCTGTCCGCAGGATATCGGGATGCCGCTTTGCCATCCATGCCGGATGCGCCCCCGTGGATGTCGCCAGGCATACTTTCATCCCATTTGCCCGCACCAGCTCCATAATCTCATCCAGCCTCGTAAAATCATACGTATCCTCATCCGGCTGCAAAGTCGCCCAGCTAAACACATTCAGCGTCACGATATTGATATGCGCCTGCGCCATCAGCCGCATATCCTCCTCCCATACTTCTTTTCCCCACTGCTCCGGGTTATAGTCCCCGCCATACAGCATCTTTGTCTCTTTATAGTAGCAGCTCATTCCACTTCTCCTTTCTGCAAAGCATCCGGCAGCAGTCATCTGTACGTTTCCATGCCTGCCTTTTTTCTGCTTTGTCTGATTATAACAAAAGATGCGGATATTGCCAATCATTTTCTAAGGCACTGCGGCTTATCTCTGATTTCTCCATGAAAAAATCAGTGTTGTTTCTAAAGTTTGCTGCATTTCCTTGATTTTGCACCTTGATTTTAATAAGATTTTGTCAGGCAAACGACTGCGGTGAAGGACGCACACCGGTCCAAGTAAAAACAAACGCCGCCCGCGTCAGCGGCAGAACGGAGAACATTATGCAATACGGCTATTTTGACGACTCCGCAAAGGAGTATGTAATTACGAACCCGCAAACACCGCTTCCATGGATTAATTATCTGGGAACCAACGGATTTTTTTCGCTTGTGTCCAACACGGGCGGCGGCTACAGCTTTTATAAAGATGCAAAGCTGCTGCGCCTGACACGCTACCGCTATAACGACTGCCCGTTTGACAACAACGGCCATTATTTTTACATCAAGGATGGCGATACGGTCTGGAACCCAGGCTGGAAGCCAGTACAAACCAGCCTGGATACTTACTGCTGCCGCCACGGGCTTGGCTACACGGTATTTTCGTCAGAGAAAAACGGCATTTTAGCGAAGCAGGAAGTCTTTGTACCCGTTTCAGATCCCTGCGAGACAACGAGAATCACCCTGCAAAATCATACATCCGGCAGCAAAGAACTGCACCTGTACAGCCTGGTGGAATTTTGCCTGTGGAATGCGATGGACGATATGTCGAATTTTCAGCGGAATTTCTCAACCGGAGAAGTCGAAACATCATCCGATGGAAGCGTCATTTATCACAAAACAGAGTACCGCGAACGCCGGAACCACTTTGCGGTATTTGCTGTCAACAGCGCGGTAGAAGGCTTTGATACCAGCCGCGACGCTTTCTGCGGAGCTTATCATAGCTTTGCTGACCCGCAGGCTGTCTTATCCGGCACAAGCGCGGACAGCATTGCTCACGGATGGGCGCCAATCGGCAGCCACCATCTGCGCGTCACGCTCGCACCAGGGGAAAGCCGTTCTTACATTTTTGTACTCGGCTACTGTGAAAACCCGCAGGATCAAAAATTCAGCGCACCCGGCAGGATCAACAAACAGCCTGCCAACCAGCTTCTTGCCAAATACCAGACAGACGCGCAGTTTGACGCCGCACTGGACGAGCTGCATCAGTACTGGAACGCCCTGCTTGGCAAATTTACCATTCAAAGCGCAGATGAAAAGCTGAACCGCATGGTCAATATCTGGAACCAGTATCAGTGCATGGTAACCTTTAATATGAGCCGTTCCGCCAGCTATTATGAAAGCGGTTTAGGACGCGGCATGGGCTTTCGCGATAGCTGCCAGGATCTGCTCGGCTTTGTGCATTTAATCCCGGAGCGCGCCAGAGAGCGTATTTTGGATATCGCGAGCACGCAGTTTGCAGACGGCAGCGCTTACCACCAATACCAGCCCCTGACAAAAAAAGGCAACTCGGACATCGGCAGCGGCTTCAACGACGACCCGCTGTGGCTGATCGCCTGCGTCGCCGCCTACCTGCGTGAAACCGGAGATTTCTCAATACTTAAGGAACCGTGCGCTTTTGACAACGACGACAGCAAAGCCGCTCCGCTGCTCGACCATCTGCGGTGCAGCTTCCGCTTTATTACCGAACATAAGGGCCCGCATGGGCTGCCGTTAATCGGGCGCGCAGACTGGAACGACTGCCTGAACCTAAACTGCTTTTCTGATACGCCGGGTGAAAGCTTCCAGACTTTCGGCCCAAGCGAGGGCCCCGTGGCAGAATCTGTCTTTATCGCAGGCATGTATGTCAAATACGGGCACGAATTTGCAGAAATCCTGGAACACATCGGCCGCCTGGAAGAAGCCGGAAACGTCCGAAAAGAAGCAGATACGGTATCCCGCGCCGTATTAGAAAGCGGCTGGGACGGTGCATGGTTTAAGCGCGCCTACGACGCACACAGCAATCCTGTCGGCAGCCACGAATGCAGCGAAGGCAAAATCTATATCGAGCCGCAGGGCATGTGCATTATGGCAGGAATCGGAATTGCACAAGGCTATGCCGCACAAGCACTGAAAAGCGTAGAACAGCATCTGGACTCCAAATACGGCATTACCCTGTTGCAGCCAGCTTACACAAGCTATCAGCGTAACCTCGGAGAAATCTCCTCGTATCCACCTGGCTACAAGGAAAATGCCGGCATCTTCTGCCATAACAACCCATGGATCAGCATAGCGGAAACGATCCTGGGCAACGGCAGCCGTGCCTTCGAGATCTACCAAAAGACCTGCCCTGCCTATCTGGAGGACATCAGTGATATCCACCGCACAGAACCGTACGTTTACTGCCAGATGGTCGCAGGCAAGGACGCCCCGACGTTTGGAGAAGGCAAAAACAGTTGGCTGACCGGTACGGCTGCATGGACGTTTACCAACGTCAGCCAGCATATCCTCGGTATCCGCCCGACACTGGACGGGCTGTGCATTGATCCCTGCATTCCTCGTACAATGGAAGGATTTGACTGTGACAGAATTTACCGGGGCGCTTTGTACCATATTCATGTGGATAATGCTGCACATGTGGAAAAAGGTGTGGCATCTGTTGTTGTGGACGGGCAGCAGATTGACGGGACGGTGATTCCGATGCAGGATGGCAAGACGGAGTATGAGGTTGTCGTAACGCTTGGATAAGGCTGCCTTAAAAAACGGGCTAAAAAATTGCTTTTTCTTATATCCCTTGCAAATCTGGTAAAACAAATTTGCAAGGGACGCAAGCGGCAATATCTATGGGCTTCTGACGCCGCACTCTGCACAAATTTCTTTCTTTAATTTTGGTAAACTTACAACGGGAAGAATTATGTTACATACTAATGCAGGCGAAGCGGATGGAATAAACGGAACAAACAAGGTAAATGAAGCAAACAACACCTATCTGGAAGAGGGTATCAGAATCGGGGCTAACTTTTTATGGCAACTGCTAGGGTTGTAAATTCCATTAAAATAGTTTATCTTCTATGCAAAAAATGTTATAATGATCATGAATTCTATTAATTACAATATGACTTTAAATGGAAGTTTTGCAATGAATATGATTGAAAGCACTGTTGCAATGATAAAAACGCTGCCAGAGGCAGATTTGATAAAAGTACAGAAATTTACCAAAAAGCTTATACTCAAAAATGAAGATAGATTAATTGATGACGCTGTGGGGGAATTTTTACCTAAGAAAAGCGCAGAAAACATTTACCATGATCTTGAAATTTCTCGCCAACAGATTGAAAATGGCCAGTACAAGGAGGCTGGCATCGTTATCGCTGAAATGAGGTCTCGATATGGACTTTGAGGTTATTTTTTCTGAACATGCCAAACAGAATCTCGATAGAATTATTAATTATTAATTAAAAACGTTTTCCTTGTGCCTTGCCGATTTTTACTATTTAGCCCAGCTATCTCAACAATAGCTGGGCCATTTTATACTAAAATAGTAACTCTTTTGGTGCTTGATTGATCCTTGATTTTATCAGTTCCTTAATCAATTCCTCTTTTGTCATGGATTCGTATTCAGACAGGTCCGGTTGGGCGGAATGCATCCTCTGTATTTCCTAGCAGCTCTTTATCATCAACCGAATATCCCGCGAAGAGCTTCCAACACAATAAATCACACCCTCCCCTCGCATCTTCTCCATCCCATCGATCACAACCGCAGCCTCTGTTTTCTCTCCAGCCTTTACAAACACCTTCACAAACCCCTTCAGCTCCTGAAACAGCTTCGCCCCCTCTCTGCGCACATAAACCTGCACAACCTCGCTGCCGTCATAATCTCCAGTATTTTCCACCGTGCAAACCACCCGCTGCTTCTCATCATCCAGCCGCGCATCCGAATAAGCAAACGTCGTATAAGATAACCCATGCCCAAAACAAAACTCCGGCTCGATCTGATACTTGTCCAAATACCGGTACCCCACCTCGCATCCTTCCCGGTAGGAAACCGTCTTTTTCTCTGCAAACGTCCCAACCGCATGTGCCGAACAGTCTGTATGCGTCTTATAAAAACTTTCCGGCAGCTTCCCGGATGGATTGACCCTGCCAAGCAGCACATCCGCCAGCGCATTGCCGCCCTCCATCCCTGCATACCAGCTCCATACAACCGTATCCGCCTTATCGATCCAGTCCCGCATCTGTACCGGGCTGCCTGCCAGCAATACAATGATCAGGTCGCTTCTTACTTCCAAAAGCCGCTGAATCAGCAAATCCTGTTCATACGGCAGCACCATATCCGTCCGATCATTCCCTTCACAGTCATAAGTATGATCCAAACCGCCCACAAAAATAACCGTTTCATACTCTGCCGCAAGCCGCACGGCTTCTTCCCGCAGCATCCTGCGTTTTTCAGCCAAATCTGCACTTCGGTTTTCCTGTGTGTTTCCCTGCGAACCGCCGCCATTTTCCAGGCTCTTTTCCTGCCAGTTCGTCTCCTGCTGCTCCTGTGGGTTTTCTGCGCTGCCGCAGTAGCCTCTCGCATACGCGATTTCTGCATTCCCTCCCAGACGGCTTTTCAGCCCCATAAGCGGAGAAATCTCGTATAACGCTTTGATCTCCGCGCTGCCGCCGCCATTGGCATGTAGCTGCTGCGCATTTTCTCCGACCAGCAGGATGCGGCGCTGTTTCTCTTGCTTTAACGGAAGGCGCTGTTTCTCGTTTTTCAGCAGCACAATCGATTCCCGTGCCGCTTCCAACGCTTTCTGGCGGTGTTCCGGCGTATTATAGGCACCGGATTTGCGCGGCACTGTAGAGACGCATCCCTCCGCTTCCAGCATATGAAGCCGAAACATCAGCAGCAAGATCCTTTTCACCTTCTGATCCACCGTATCCTCGCTGATCTCCCCGGACTTTATTTTTTCCAGCAAAGGCCGCGCCATAAAATAATCGTCAAAATCATCGGTGACTGACATCTCGATATCAAGCTGCGAATTTGCCGCGGCTTCGGTATCGTGCACGCCGCCCCAGTCAGAAATAACCACGCCGTCAAAGCCCCACTCCTTACGCAGCACCTCGTTCAGCAAAAATTCACTCTGGCAGCCATGTTCTCCGCAAACCTTGTTATAGGCACCCATAACCGTATATACGCCGCCTTTTTTCACCGCGTCATAAAATGCCGGAAAATAAATCTCGCGCAGCGCTTCTTCATCGACTTCCACGTCTACCCACAGCCGCTCCGTCTCCTGGTTGTTTGCCGCGAAATGCTTCACACATGCCGCGACATCCCAAAGCTGCACGCCCTGGATATACGCTGCCGCAAGCTCGCCAGTCAGATACGGGTCCTCGCTGAAATATTCAAAATTGCGCCCGCACAGAGGGCTGCGCTTGATATTCACGCCAGGGGCAAGAATGATATCCTTGCCGCGCGCTCTCGCTTCTTCTCCCAGCACACTGCCGATGTCGTACGCAATTTTCCGGTTCCAGGTGGAAGCGAGCGCACTGTTGCATGGCAGATACGTTACAAAATCGTCGCTGTGCCCGATCGGTTTCCATGAGGAAGGCATAAACTCCTGACGGACGCCCATCGGTCCGTCCGACATTTTCAGCGGCGGGATGCCAAGCCTCTCCACCCCTGCCGTCTGGAAAAGCTGCGCACCGTGAATCATGCCGATTTTTTCTTCCAGCGTCAGCTTTTGCAATAGCTCATCCGCACGCTGGTTTCCTATTTTATGATCTATCATAAACGATCCCCTTTTCTTAATGACTGCCGTTTTACGGCTGCAATGTAACCACCAGCTCCTGCGCTGCGCCTGCAACCTGCAAAATACTGCCTGCTTGATCCTGTAAAATCTCAGCCTGCGCACCGCTTACGCTGGCGGCGTTGCAGTTTATAAGCTGAAGCTGGTACGGATGCTCTGCCTGCGAATGAACGGTAACGGTATTTCCGTTTTTGGCAAGTGTAAGTTCCAGCACCTTCTCGCTGCCCTGGTATACCTGGGTATGCGCTTGCTCTTTCAGTGCGTATCCTTTGACCAGCAGGCACTCTGCGTACGGCTCGCCTGCGGAAGCTGTACCTGCCGCCGTCGCAAGGATCGTATTTTCACGTACCAAAAGCGGCATGGACAAATATCCGTGATGCTCTCTGCACCATACCCCGCCTGTAACCTCTTCTCCGGTCAGATAGTTTGTCCATCTGCCTGCCGGGAGATAATACTCAGCCATACCCTCTGCGTTAAAGACCGGAGCCGCAAGCAGGCTGTCTCCGAGCATATACTGCCTGTCCAGATAGGCGCACGCAGGATCGTCCTGATATTCGAGCACCATACTGCGCATCACCGGGACGCCGGTATGCGATGTCTGTACGGCAGTACTGTAAATATAAGGAAGCAGTTGTATTTTTAGTTTTGTAAAAAAGCGCACGACGTCCACCGCGCCTTCGTCATATGCCCACGGCACCCGGTAAGAATGGCTGCCATGCAGACGGCTGTGGGAAGATAACAGCCCAAAAGCTGCCCAGCGTTTGTATACGTCTGCCGTAGAGGTGCTTTCAAAGCCGCCGATATCATGGCTCCAATAGCCAAACCCGGACATCGTAAGAGACAGCCCTCCGCGCAGGCTTTCTGCCATCGCTTCATACGTAGACCAGCAGTCGCCGCCCCAGTGTACCGGGAATTTCTGCCCGCCAGCCGTAGCGGAGCGTGCAAACAGCACTGCTTCTCCTTTTCCTTTTTTCCGCTCCAGCAGTTCAAAAACGCACTGGTTATATAAATAAGTGTAGAAATTGTGCATTTTTACAGGATCGGAGCCGTCCGCATAGACAATATCCGCTGTCGGAATCCGCTCGCCAAAGTCGGTCTTAAAACAGTCTACGCCCATATCCAGCAGCGCTTCCAGTTTTTCCTGGAACCAGCTCCATGCCTGTTTGTTTGTAAAATCTACAAGCGCCATGCCAGGCTGCCACATATCCCACTGCCAGACGTCGCCGTTCGTACGCTTTACAAAATACCCCTGTTCCATTCCCTCTGCAAACAGGCAGGATTCCTGCCCAATATACGGATTGATCCAGACACAGACCTTTAAGTTTTTCTCATGAATACGCCCAAGCATCCCTGCCGGATCTGGGAATACCCGGTCGTCCCAGATAAAATCGCTCCAATGGAACTCCTTCATCCAAAAGCAGTCAAAATGGAAAACCTGCAACGGGATATTCCTCTCGGACATGCCGTCGATAAAGCTCATGACCGTTTCCTCGTCATAGTTTGTCGTAAACGAGGTCGACAGCCACAGCCCAAACGTCCACTGCGGCGGCAGCGCCGGCTTTCCCGTCAAATCCGTATACCGCATCAGCACTTCTTTCATAGAATCTCCGCTGATCAGGAAATAATCCAGGCTCTCTCCCGGCACGCTGAACTGCACCTTGGACACCTGCTCCGTCCCGACCTCAAAGGATACTTTTTCCGGGTGGTTTACAAACACGCCGTACCCTTTGTTGGTCAGATAAAACGGAATATTTTTATAAGACTGGTAGGTACTTGTGCCGCCGTCCTCATTCCAGATATCTACGCTCTGTCCGTTTTTGACAAACGACGTAAAACGCTCGCCCAAACCGTACACCAGCTCTCCGACAGACAGATCAAGCTGCTGGCGCATATACGCATCCTGCGGCCCTTGATCGTATGCATAGCCCTTCCAGTTTGTTTTCATATAAGCAAGCCCGCGCCCGCTGCTGGACGTAAGCACCTGCCCGTCACGCTCATATGCCATGCTCCATGACTGTTTCGTAATCACAAGCGCAAGGCTGCCGGACGCAATGCGTATTTTTTCCTCATCCTCTTCTACTGCAAGCGGCTGATTCCCTGTATCTGACAGCGCAAACTCCGGCGCGCTTTTTTTCACACCCAGATGGTGGCTTGTCTTGACGCGGATTACATCAGGCATCGGTGATGTAATCTCGATTGTTAGGTTAATGCCGCCCAGTGTATCTCCGCGATCCTGGATTTTTGCGGTTGGTGCGCAGATGGCCACCTGGTGTTTTGTCTTTTTTACAAAATATGCCTCCTGAGGAGAAAAACATCCGCAGCCTTCCTTTTGCAGCCAGCATCCATTTCCAAATAGCATTGTATCGCCCTCCATTTTATTGTGATATTGTTACTTGCATTATAGCTGCAATGGGGGTGATATGCTACTGTAAAAATTCTATCATTGTGGCTGGTTTGTTTGGCAGCTTGGAGGGGGGTGGGGTGGGATCACTGATTTTTACTGTGTTTTTGTGCGAATTGGTGCGGGTGGGACGCTAGGAAAGGGGATTGGCGCGCCAATCCCCTTTCCTGGCTGGTTTTCGCGAGTGATACATTTGGCAGTTTCTGCACGGGACCTGGACGGATATGCTTGGCGGCTTTTGCGGCTTTATTCCTGTACGAAACGTGCGGCAGAACTTAATTTTGAGCCTGCGAAAGCCATCCCCTCTCCCCTCTCTCCAGCGTCCCTTTTTGCAAACCACTAATTTTTACCATACTTTTGTACGAATAACTACCCCCTTTTTTTCTCTCTCCGCGCTTTCTTTTTTACCCGACTGCCGATATAATAAGAACAGAATGCAATATCAACCATAAGGAGACCCATATGGCGGGAAAAAAGCATATTTTTAATAAAATAAAAGTACAAAAACAGCTTTACCTGATCTATCTGATTGCCATTCTCATCCCTGTCGCCATTATCGGCAGCTACCTGGTCTACAATTCCAGGTCGCTGCTGTTAGGGCATTATAAAGAACTGGCTTACGCGGATAACCTGCGTGTAAAATCACTGCTGTTAGACATTACCTCAGATATTTACAACCGTTCCAAAACGCTTGCCAGTGAGAAAGCGCTGGTGGACCTGCTGTCTGCGGACTGCCGCCGGGAGCCTGAGAAGGCGATGGTGCTGCTGAACAGGACAAGCATCGCGGAGCTGTTGTCACAGGATGTATCGATACATCAGATCAACATTTATACCTTTAACAAAACGATTCCTGAGAGCAGGCATATCCGCCATATCACAGACGAGGTGCGAAAACAGGGCTGGTTTTTGCGTGCTTCCAGCTCTGTGTCACCTTTTTGGAGCAAAACCGCGTTTTCTGATGATTTTGGTAATGAAGCGGAGTCACTGTGCCTGTATACACATATTTTCCTGCCTAAGCAAAACAGCTACGCTATTTTAAATATGACGCTGAGCAACAACCAATTAAAAAACCGGATCGAGGGAAGCAGCCTGTACACGGTTATCTGGCTGAACCAGGACGAGATCTTTTACCGCAGCAGCAGAACTGCTCCGCAGTATGACCAAATCACCGCCTATGCGCCGGATACAGACGCTTCCTATACAGGCACGGTGGAGCTTGGGGAAAAGATGATCGGCTCTATCTCGCCGCTGCTAGCTTCTTATTCCAACGACCTGTTTTACATCGCATCCGTAAACGACAGCGGCTATGCTTATATGCGCAAGATCACGTATACATACTTAGCGATTCTGCTGCTGATCCTGCTTGCTACAAGTATTTTTATTCACCTGTTTTCCAGCTATTTCAGCAGCAGGGTCGTCGCACTGCGCGAAGCGATGCACAATGCAAGCCTAGGCAGCTATGATATTATCGATTCCTATCCGGGTGAAGACGAGATCTCGGACGCATTTGCCGACTTAAATATTATGATCCAGGATATCCTGCACAAAGAAGCATCCATCTATGAGGCACAGATCCGCGCCCAACTGCTTGAAAACCAGCAGCAGCGCATGGAATTTAAAATGCTGGCAAGCCAGATCAATCCGCATTTTTTGTATAATACACTGGAAACGATCCGAATGCGCTCGATCAAGGCCGGATGCCTGGAAGTAGCAAACGCGATCAAGCTTCTGGGCAAATCCATGCGCTATGTGCTGCAAAATACAGCGACTTCTTTTACGACACTGGAAAAAGAACTGGATTACATCCATACTTACCTTGCGATCCAAAAACTCCGCTTTCATGACCGGGTAAACTATTCCTTAAAAATACGCACCCCCATCGAACTGGACGAGTATTCGATCTTTCCGCTGCTGCTACAGCCAGTTGTGGAAAATGCGATTCTGCATGGGCTGGAGGATGTGGAGGAAAATGGGCGCATTATTATCCACATTCTGACGCGTGAAGAGAAGCTGCATATTGTTATTTTTGACAATGGATGCGGGATGACCCTGGAGGAAATCGACCGGATGCAGCAGAATATGAAGCATCATCCGCAGGAATCCTCGAAAAGCATTGGGCTGTATAATATATATCATCGTATTCAGCTTTATTATGGCAGTGCTTATGGAATCCGAATACAAAGCAGGCTGGGGTTTGGTACGGCGGTTACGCTGATTTTGCCTGCGGCTGGTATGGAATGAGGTACGGGTTTTTGTGGTTTTGGGGGAAACGGACGCCGGGAGAGGGGATGGGAACGCCCTGGCTGCGTCCGTTCCAGAAGGTTAAGAAGCACTAAGCATCCTGCATTTACACTGTGGCACCGTCCGGGCGCGGCACCTAGTTCGCCCTGGCTTGCAGCCAGCAGCTAAAGGTGCCGCTTGGCTTCGCCCCTGCTTTTGTTCAGCAGGATGCTAAGTGCTTCTAAACCTTCTTCCAAGTCCGCAGCCAGGGCGTTCCCATCCCCTCTCCCGGCTGGTTTTCCCAAGTTCCACAAAAAAACCGGTCACAGTGTACCCAGGGGCATTTTGTATTTCTTAACAGCTTCTCGTTGCTTTGCGGCAAGGTGCCGCTTTAGGATATACACGGCTTCCAGTTTAAACTAAATGAAGTACTGTCCGAATGCCAATATTGACGTAGAACTTGGGAAAACCAGCCGGAGGAAGGGGAGCGGGGCTGGCTTCCTGTGACTGTGGAAA
>CAMUPC010000083.1 GCA_947090545.1 uncultured Eubacterium sp.
GCATCCTGCTCTATCACCAGGGGCGAAGCCAAGCGGCACCTTTAGCTGCTGGCGGAACGCCAGAGCGAACTAGGTGCCGCGCCCGTCCGGTGCCACAACGTATCCCCAGGATGCTTAGGGCTCCTTACATTCTGGAAACGGAACAGGAAGCCAGCCCCGCTCCCCTTCCTCCAGCGTCCCTTCCTCAAAAAAAACAACCCATCAAAGCAATACAAAAAAACAGGGGGGCAATTTTATGAACAAACAAGAAATCATCACCAAATTCGCAATCCAAGGAACAATCCTTGAAGTAAAAGAATACGGCAGCGGCCACATCAACCGCACAGAACTCGTAGAAACGCAATCAGCCGGCAAGCACCACCGCTACATCTTACAGCAGATCAATACCGATATTTTCCAGGACGTTGACGGCCTGATGGAAAATATCACAAGCGTTACCGATTTCCTGCGCCGCAAAATCAAAGCGCGCGGCGGTGACCCGGACAGGGAGGCGCTTTGCGTGATCCCGGCAAAGGACGGCTCCAGCTATTGCCGCGTAGACGGGAAATGCTACCGGATGTACCAGTTTATCCAGGATGCAGTCAGCTACGACGCCGTAGAGCGCCAGAGCGACTTTTATGAAAGCGCGCTTGCGTTTGGGACGTTTCAGTCCCTGCTTTCGGATTATCCGGCGGAAACGCTGCATGAGACGATCGCGGATTTTCACAATACGCCCAAGCGGTTTGCGGCGTTTCGCCAGGCGGTGCAGGCGGATGTGTGCTGCCGTGTGAAGGATGTCGGGAAAGAAATCGCGTTTTTAACAGAGCGGGAAGCACAAATGTCTGTGCTTACGGATCTGCTGGCGCAGGGCAGGCTGCCGCTTCGGGTGACGCATAACGATACGAAGCTGAATAACGTGATGCTGGATCAAAAAACCGGGAAAGGGATCTGCGTGATCGACCTGGATACGGTGATGCCGGGGCTGTCAGCATATGATTTTGGAGATTCGATCCGGTTTGGGGCAAATACGGCGGCGGAGGATGAGACAGATTTGTCTAAGGTATCGCTGGATTTGGAATTGTATGAGCAGTATGTCAGGGGGTATTTGAAGGGCTGCCAGGGAAGTCTTACCGGGCTGGAGAAGCAGATGCTGCCGATGGGGGCGAAGATGATGACGCTCGAATGCGGGATGCGGTTTTTGGCAGATTATTTGTCGGGAGATACGTATTTTCGTATCCATAGAGAACACCACAACCTGGACCGGTGCCGGACGCAGCTTGCTCTTGTGGCGGATATGGAGCGCAAATGGGAGCAGATGGCTGAGATCGTAGCGAAGGCTGAGTGATGCGAGTAGTTTGCAGGAAAAAAGGAGGTTTTTTTAAGATGGAGAAGCAAAAAGGGCAGGTGACAATCCCTACCGATATGGATGTGATTCAGGATACCGTGCGCCTGGCGCGCAGATGGGGCGCCGACGCGGTGCGCGACTGTGACGGCACTGAATTTCCGGTTGAGCTTAAGGACGCGGGCATGAAGGTGTATGCGACGTATTATACGACGAGGAAGGACAATGCGTGGGCAAAGGCGCATCCTGAGGAAATCCAGCAGATGTATCTGATGACGCCGCTTGTTACGGCAGAGAGTACGACGCTTCGGATTCGTCTGATGAAGGGGCTGCACCCGGAGCTTTTGCAAGTAAATACCAGGGATGACATTACGCGCTGGTGGGAGGTGATCGACCGCAGCACGGGCGAAGTGGTGCCGGTAAGTGATTGGAGCTTTGAGGAAGCGGACGGGGAGGTTGTGATAAAAAGCGAGCCGTTTCATGATTATACGGTCAGCTTTTTGGCGTATCTGATCTGGGACCCGGTGCATATGTACAACGCGACGGTGAACAACTGGGAAGGCGTGGAGCACCAGATGACGTTTGATGTGCGCCAGCCCAAGACACATGCGTTTACGTTGGAGCGACTGGAGCACTATATTAAGGCGCATCCGTATGTGGATGTGCTGCGGTTTACGACGTTTTTTCATCAGTTTACGCTTGTATTTGACGAGCTGCGGCGGGAGAAATATGTGGACTGGTACGGATATTCCGCATCGGTCAGCCCTTATATTTTAGAGCAGTTTGAACGGGAAGCGGGGTATCCGTTCCGCCCGGAATATATTATTGACCAGGGGTATTATAACAACCAGTACCGTATCCCATCCAAAGAATACCTGGATTTTACCGCATTCCAGCGGCGGGAGGTGGCAAAGCTTATCAAAGAGATGGTAGATATTACCCATGCGCACCACAAAGAAGCAATGATGTTTTTAGGCGACCACTGGATCGGCACAGAGCCGTATATGGAAGAATTTGCTGGCGTTGGGCTGGACGCGGTTGTCGGCAGCGTGGGCAACGGTGCGACGCTGCGTCTGATCAGCGATATCAAAGGGGTTTCTTATACTGAAGGGCGCCTGCTGCCGTACTTTTTCCCGGATACGTTCCACGAAGGGGGAGATCCGGTGAAGGAAGCAAAAGAAAACTGGGTTACGGCGCGCAGGGCGATTTTACGAAAGCCGGTAGACCGGATCGGATACGGCGGCTACTTAAAGCTGGCGCTGGATTTCCCGGAATTTGTAGCGTATGTGGAGCATGTCTGCGAGGAGTTCCGCCAGTTATACAAAGAGATCGCAGGCGGCACGCCGTACTGCGCGGCAAAGGTGGCTGTCTTAAACTGCTGGGGCAAGAGCCGTTCCTGGGGCTGCCATATGGTGCACCATGCGATTTATTTTAAAAAGAACTATTCTTATGCGGGCGTAATCGAAGCGCTGTCCGGCGCGCCGTTTGACGTCAGCTTTATCAGCTTTGATGAGATCAAGGAGCATCCGGGGATGCTTTCGGAATATGATGTTATTTTTAATATCGGGGACGCGGATACGGCGCATACCGGAGGAGCGTGGTGGTGCGACCCGCAGATTTCGGGCGCGCTCAAGCGTTTTGTTTATGAAGGCGGCGGGCTTATCGGCGTCGGGGAGCCTTGCGCACACCAGGCGAACGGGCATTTTTTCCAATTGTCGACCGTATTTGGCGTAGAAAAAGAGAACGGCTTTACGCTTGGCTATGACAAATACAACTGGCAGGAGCACCTGCATTTTATTACGGAGGACGCGTGCCGTACCTTGGATTTTGGCGAAGGGAAGAAGCATATGTATGCCCTGGAAGGGACGCAGGTGCTGGTTACGCGGGATAAGAGCGTGCAGCTTGCAGTCAACCACTTTGGCGCCGGGCGTGCGGCCTATATCAGCGGGCTGCCGTACAGCTTCCAGAACAGCCGCCTTTTGCACCGTGCGGTTTTATGGAGCGCCGGCAAGGAAACGGAACTGCACCGCTGGTTTTCGCAAAATCAAAATACGGAAGTTCACGCTTATCCGGGCAACGGCAGGTACTGCGTGGTAAATAATACGGACGCCTGCCAGGACACGGTCATTTACCGGGGAGACGGCACCAGCTTTGAGCTTTCCTTAAAGCCTGCGCAGATGATCTGGTATGATATGGAGGAAGCGTAGGATGTACGATTACCGGGTGGTCGAGCAGGTCATAAGGAAACCGAAAGCGATGACAGGCGTTTTGAAAAAAATGATGATCTTTTTTGCAATCTTTTTTATCCTGCTTGGGATTATGATTTCCCAGGGGTTTATGCTGCCGGGGTTTCTTCTGGTCGTGCTGTATTTTTTCTACAGCGTACTGAGCCAGAAGGAATATGAGTATGTACTGGAAGGCGGCACGCTTACGATTGACGTAATCCTGGGCAGGCGCTACCGCCATACGGCGCATATTTTGGAGCTGCACACGATGGAGGTGACGGCACCAAGCGGGCACAGCGCGGTGGCAAAATACCGCAGGGGCACCGGGACAGAGAAGCTTGCGAAATATGATTATACCTCTTATGAGGAAGATACGCCTTATTATACGATGATTATTATGGAAAACAGGCAGAAGATCAAGCTGCTGCTGGATTTAAGCCAGGAAATGCTGGAACTGTTAAAAAGAAGCTATCCCGATAAAGTATTTTTCGCAGAAGCTGCCGGATAATGGATCGCCTTTGTATGTATATTTTTAATAAAAACGGACATGTTTTTTTATAAATATTATGCAAAGGCGATATTTTTGATTGTTTTTGCACGGTATATGAGCGTTTTTGCAAACTATACTGCCAAATGAATTGCTATAATAGACCCATCTCGTAAAGAAAAAGGAGGATAAAATATGAAAAAGAAATTAATGGCAGCTTTGCTCGCTGGTATGATGGCATTATCGGTAACAGCATGTGGCGGCGGCAGCGGCGATGCAAATGACGGCGGAAACGACGCGGCAAATGACGCAGACGGGGGAGAGGCTTCTTCTGACGGTGCAGATGCAGGGACAGACGCCGAAGGCGGCACTGAAGCTGAAGGCGGTTCTGAAGAAGGCGGCTCAACAGGCGCCGGAAAGCTGACCGTATGGGCATGGGACCAGACGTTTAATATCAAAGCGATGGAGCTGGCAGCAGAGCATTATAAAAAAGACCATCCTGATTTTGAACTGGAAGTTATCGAACAGTCCTCAGATGACTGCCAGACAAAGCTTACGACCTGTGCAAACGCAGGGGATTACAGCACCATGCCGGATATCGTGCTGATGCAGGACAACAGCTACCAGAAGTTCTTAAAGAGCTATCCTGACGCGTTTACAGACCTGACGGATATTGGCATTAACTGGGAGGACTTCGCGGCGTTAAAGCAGAGCTATTCCATGGTAGACGACAAGCACTACGGCGTACCGTATGACAACGGCGTATGCGCGGCTTTCTACCGTACCGATATACTGGAAGAGGCTGGCTATAAAATCGAGGACCTGACCGATATTACCTGGTCGAAGTTTACAGAGATCGCGGTAGACGTCCATGAAAAAACAGGCAAATACCTGCTGACAAGCGAATCCACAGGCGGAGATATTATTATGCTGATGATCCAGTCCTGCGGCGCAAACTTTGTTGATGAAGAAGGCAAAGCATACATAACAGGCAACGAAGTTGCGGCAAAATGTGTAGAACTGTATGTAGATATGATTAAAAAGGATGCTGTTAAGCTGGTCAACAACTGGGATGAATATGTAAAGACCGTAACGGACGGCGAAGCGGCAGGCATCGTAAACGGCAACTGGATGAACGGAACGTTAGTAGGCATCGAGGACCAGAAGGGAATGTGGCAGATTACAACGATTCCAAAGGTAGACGATGTTGAGACGGCAACGAACTATGCAAACAACGGCGGATCTTCCTGGTATATTACATCCAACTGCCAGGACCTGGCTCTTGCAAAAGACTTTCTGCTGAATACGTTTGGTTCCAGCACAGAGTTTTATGATACGATCCTTCCTGCAACATCCGGTATCGCATGTTACCTGCCGGCAGGTGAATCCGAAGTATACAATGAGCCAGTAGAGTTTTACGGCGGACAGCCAATTTACTCTACACTTGTAGAATACTCTTCTCATATTCCAGAATTCACAAAGACTCCGTATCATTACGAAGCAAGAGAAGCTGTCAACACAGCAATTATGCAGATCGTAAACGGAACGGCACAAGAGGATGCTTTGAAAGAAGCACAGGAGACTCTGGAATTTAAGATGTCAGAATAATGCTGTACCTGCCCGCATGTCTTTGGACAGCGTGCGCGCAGCTTTGATACGGGGGACTGAGCACAGTTCCCCGTGTTCATTCCATATATGCTTCTGCGAAAAAGAGAGGAGGTATTTTTGTGAATACCAATAAAAAAGGCATGACATTGATAGCCAAACAAAGGGTGGCAGGCTGGACATTTCTAACTCCGGCGACGCTGATGATCGCGGTCATGAGCTTTTATCCGATGTTTCGTGCGTTTGTTATCTCGCTGCAAACCGGAACGGGGAAAAATATGAGGTTTGCAGACCCGATTTTTAACAACTATAAACGAATCCTTGCAGATAAGGTATTCCAGCAGTCCATTACCAATACATTTCTGTATCTGCTGATCCAGGTGCCGATCATGCTGCTTCTTGCGATCTTGCTGGCACAGCTTTTAAATAATCAGCAGCTAAAGTTCAAAGGCTTTTTCCGTACGTGTGTATTTCTCCCTTGTGCAACCTCGCTCGTATCCTACGCGCTGATTTTCAGGTCTTTGTTTGCACAGGAGGGGTTAATTAACACGATTCTGGTAAACCTGCATATTTTGGACAAAGGATATAACTTCCTGGGCAACTCGCTCAGCGCGAAGATCGTGATTATTATCGCGCTTGTCTGGAGATGGACGGGATACAATATGGTATTTTACTTAGCGGGGCTGCAAAATATCGAGTATTCGGTTTATGAAGCGGCGAAAATCGACGGCGCGAACGGTTGGAAAACCTTCTGGCGGATTACCGTTCCGCTTTTGAAGCCGACGATCATTATGACGGTGATTACGTCGATCAATGGTACGCTGCAATTGTTCGATGAGTCTGTCAACCTGACAAAAGGCGGGCCGGCAAATACGACGATTACGATGTCCCATTATGTATACAATACCTGTTTTATCAATGTCCCGAACTTTGGATATGCTTCCGCTATGGCGTTTTTAATCTTTTTGATGGTAGCGGTGCTTGCCTTAATCAACCTGAAAGTAGGTGATACGCGTGATTAAGAAAAACAATTCCATGATTCAGCGCAGGCTGATCCCGACTTATATTTTCCTGACGATTGTATCGATATTTTCCGTATTTCCGCTCTATTGGATGATCGCCGCGGCTACGAATACATCAACGGATGTTTCGAGAGGGCGTATCCTGCCGGGCACGCATTTTATGGAAAATTTTAAAAACTTGACGAGCCAGCAGCCTTTGTGGAGAGCGCTTGGCAATTCCTTTTTGTATGCGTTTGTGACGACGGTAGTCTGCCTTTTGATCTGTTCGATTGCGGGCTATGGATTTGAGATCTATAATGATAAATGGAAGGATAAGCTGTTTTCCATCCTGCTGCTTGCCATGATGGTGCCGCAGGTGGCGACGATGGTGCCGCTGTTCCAGTTGTTTTCCAGTGCAAAGCTGTTAAATACGACGCTTGGATTTATCCTGCCGATGATTTCCACGCCGTTTATGATTATGATGTTTCGGCAGCACGCGCGGGCGTTTCCGATCGATATTATAGAAGCGGCGCGCATTGACGGGCTGAGCGAGATCCAGATATTTTTCCGCATGTTTATGCCGACGATGAAGTCGACCTATGCAGCGGCAGCGGTTATTACGTTTATGAATGCATGGAACTCCTATTTGTGGCCGAAGGTTATTATGACAGATAATAAATCGCTGACCATGCCGATGCTGATTGCAAACCTGATTACAGGATATGTCGTAGACTATGGAATGCTGATGTGCGGCGTATTATTCTGTTCCATCCCTACGATGGTTATTTTCTTCGTATTGCAGAAGCAGTTTGCGGAAGGCATTACAGGAGCAGTGAAATAAGGCGCCTGCATTACCATCCTTTTTCAAAGTGGATGCTGGACTTTAGGAGCTGCTGCTCATAATTATCCGGGCGTTTGCGCCATTCGTTTGGTGAAACGCCCATGATTTTTTTAAAATTTCTGCTGAATGTGGAAAAGGTGGGAAATCCGCATTTGCTTGCCACATCCGTTACAAAATCGTCGGTTCGCTTTAACAGGTCACAGGCGGTACGCACACGCACCATATTGAGATATTCCATCGGGCACATATTCATACAGGCAGAAAACACCTTGCGGAAATGGGATTCGCTGAGATGGCAGTATGCGGCAAGCTCGCTGATTTTTAACGGCTCCATATAGTGCATCGAGATATAATCCAGCGCCTGTGCGATCGGAACCGCTTCCTTTAACGGCATTTTTTCAGAAAACCTGCCGACTTTATTTTCTCTGGCAAGGTTCATCAGCAGGATCGAAGCTTCTGCCCTTGCCTCTTCGAGATAAAATTCTTCCTTATGCCGCATAATATGAAACAGATTGCGGATCGTCTGCCCAATCTTTGGGCGTTCCTGCTCCTGCCTTAAATATGCCCTGGAATTGATGCGGGAAGCAATCTGCGAGATCCGCTTGGTACCGCCGGTATGACATGCCTGCTTGAGCAGCGTGTCCACATCGATAAATAAAAACTCCCAACTGCTGATCGTATTCGGATCGCTGTTGGTCGTATGCAGGCAGTTTTGGGGAATGACAGAAAAATAGCCGCCGTCGTAACGGTATTCTTCACTTCCAATAACAAGCGTGCCAGTCCCGTCATAACAGTATCCGATCTCAAGATAATTGTGAAAATGCAAAAAATCAATGTCGCGCCCGTAATTTTGTGTCCATTTATCCCCGAACAGCGCTAAAAACGGGACGTCCTCGGGCATCTTATAATATCGGAACTCGATTTTGGGATTTCCCTTATGCGGCATGTTCGGTTCCTCCTTTAAGCCTGCGGATACAGGAAAGGTAGCTGAAAAAGAGGATGATATCAGCGCCCGCCCAAGCCGAGATTTCCGCGTAAAAGATCCCGTCTGAGCCAAACGCGAGCGGCAGAAGCAGCGCGGCAGCCGTGCGCATCGCAAACTCCGCGCAGCCGGATAACATGGGCAGTACCGTATTGCCAAGCCCCTGGATGCAGGAGCGGGTCACATGCAGGTAATATAAAACAGGCAGGCAGACGCTCATAATCAATAAGTAGCGGTAAGCAACCGCAAGCGTATCCTTTGTCGTCTGCGCGTCTCCGTTAATAAAGCAAAGCAAGATCCATTTGCCCGCAAGGATCATAACCGCGGCGATCACAGCAGAGGTAATAACGGCGATGACAAGCGCTTCCCGGTAGCCTTTGACAATACGCTCCACCTTTCCGGCGCCAAGGTTCTGCCCGGTATAGGTCGTCATGGCAAATCCGTAGGACGTCCCCGCAACCTCCAGCATTCCATACAGCTTGTTTGTCGCGGTAAATCCTGCGATAAACGCAACGCCAAAACCGTTTACGACGGACTGGACAATCATCCCGCCAACGGAAATCACAAAATTTTGAAATGCCATCGGCATACCAAGCTTCCACAGGCGCAGATGAAGGCTCGTATCCACGGCAAAGTCGTCCCGCTGGAATTTTAACAGGTCAAGGTGCAAAAGCTTTACAAGGCAGAACAGGCTGGAGCAGCATTGTGCCAGCACGGTAGCTGCCGCCGCGCCAAATACGCCCATGCCAAGCACCGGGACAAACAAAAGGTCCAGCCCGATATTGATAAAGGAAGCGCAGATCATCGCATACAGCGGCGTCTTGCCGTCCCCAAGCGAGCGCAGGATAGACGCAAGCAGGTTATAAGCCATGACAACCGGAATGCCCCAGAACATCGCGCGCATATACGTGACGGTATCCGCCCAGACCGATTCCGGCGTATGCAGCATCCGCAGCATCCATTCGGCAAAGATCTGCCCGCCCGCAAGCATGATAACGGCGCTTGCCGCGGATAACAGGGCAGAATTGGCTATTACGTTGCGCAGCCTTTTGTATTGCCCGGCTCCAAAGTCCTGTGACATCTGGATTGCAAAGCCCTGTGTAAAGCCCTGGATCATGCCCTGCATCATCCAGATCACCCATTCGGCGGCGCCTACGGCCGCAATGCCTGACACGCCGAGTACCTGTCCGACAATCGCGGCGTCCGCGATCGTATAAAACTGCTGAAACAGGTTGCCGAGCATTAACGGCAGTGCAAAAGAGAGGATTAACCGTCCCGGGGCGCCGGAAGTCATATTGCGCAGTGCTGTCATTGTGTATCTCCTTTCTCAGCTTTTCGTTTCTTCGTCTATTATAAAAGGTTTTGAGGAAAAATGCAATCCGATCTCAAAAATCAGCTAGAACGGGCATATTAAGGGGTACACCAGCGTGAAATGCTGTTGAATCTGAGGTAAAAAGATGATATGATAAAGACACAAAAAGGAAGGAAATAAGATATGGCAAATATATATGATGGGGCATTTCGCACAATTCTGAATGATTGCAGGAAGCTGATACTCCCCGTCATCAATGAGATTTTCGGGGAAACATACACAGGGGAGGAGGAAATCCGTTTCTTCCCCAATGAACATTTTTTAGACCAGCAGGACGAAGCTGACAAAGAACGGATTACGGATACAAATTTTACGGTTTTTGGAAAGATACCCAAGAAATACCATGTAGAGTGTGAAAGCAGCCTGCCGGATGGGAAAATCATGATAAGGCTTTTTGAATATGACGCACAGATCGCGCTCGACGAGGGTGAAGTTACAGAAGAAACACTGACTGTGACATTTCCAAATACGGCGGTTTTGTATTTGCGCACTTACAAAAAGACACCGGATAAAATGAAATATGTGATTGTTACGCCGGGAGGAACAGTTCAGTATGATGTGCCAGTTATGAAAGTACAGACATATTCCTTGGATGATATTTTTGAAAAAGGCCTGCTGATGCTGATTCCGTTTTATATTTTTTCACATGAGAAAGGCTTTGCGGAGTACAATCGTAACGAGCAGAAACTGGCAGAATTGAAAACGGAGTATCAAATTATTTTAGAAAGGCTTGACGGACTGGAACAAAAGGGCGTGATTGGAGCGTTTGACAAACGCACAATGATAGAGCTTTGTGGCGATGTGATAAAAGAGATCGCACACAAATACGAGAATGTGCTGAAAGGCGTAGGTGATATGATGAGCGGAGCATTGATTGAAACAAGTGCAAGAACTATTTTAAATCAAGGGATCAGTCAAGGGATAAATCAGGGCATTAGTCAAAATCAAAGGGAAACGGCACTTAGGATGCTACAGGATGGGGAACTATCCATTGATAAAATTGCAAGGTATTCTGGCCTTAGAATGGAAGAGGTAGAACAGCTCGCAGGACGTAAGACAGTATAAAACAAGGCGAATCCTGCCATATTTTGTCACATTGCTTTTGTTTTAAAATCCAGTTTACAAAGTGCGCCGCAGATGATAAAATAGCACGTAGATAAACGGCGAAAAAAAGATGGATTATCGTCGATAGTCTGTTCGGTGTTTATCTTTTCTTGGCAGAATAGGAAAATACCAGGAGAAATACAGTGCAAACTGTGCGGAGGAAGAACCATATGAATCAGAAGGGAAATGATACTTCCCTTGGGATTAACAGGCTCAGGCAGGAGAGTAAGCGGCGTCAGCGTGCGTTGAAAAAGGAAGATTATTTGTTAAGGCAGATCGACGAATTCCGCGAAAAAGCAAGGCAGCTCCAGGCTCTGTTGGATTCTAAGGAAGTAAAGGTACAGAAGCTGCAATTACTTGTAGATGAAAAGCAGGATCAGGCGAATGAGCTGGAGGAGATTATTTTGCACCGCCAGTCAGAAGCAGACCAGCTTGTAACGGGTGTCGGACAGCAGATGGACCAACTGATCACAAGGCTGCAAATGACAGTAGACAGGCTGACAGAAGACACTTCTGCGCAGATTTATCATTTAAACAAGCAGACATCGAATAAAATAGCACAAATGTCTGATACGATTACCAGCCAGATTGGATCGATGGCTGTAGAGACAAAAGAAAGTATTGCAAATATCAATGCCGAGATGACGGGCAGGATGGATGCCATGCGCCAGGATGCGCAAAGCGGTATGGAATGGCTGGCGGGAGAGATGGCAGGGCAGTTCGCGCAGATGCAGCAGGGCAGCCAGAGCGAGCGGGAGCAGTTATATGCGGGCATGGCGGAGCAGTTTGCGGCGATGCGGCAGGAAACGAGCGACGGTTTATCCAAGATGTCAGAAAATATGGCAGGGCAGCTTGGCGATATCGGGGCGCAGACAGCAGAGAGCATCGGGCAGATGAATGCCGATATGATGAGCCAGATCGGGGCGATGACGAGAGAGAGCCGCAGCGGGATTGAGTATATGACGGAAGGCATCAACAGCCAGATAGACGCTGTGGCGCAGGAGACGAGCGCCGGCTTTTCGCAGGTCAACGAACGCCTGGACCAGTTCAGCGCCGGGACAAAGGCGGATTTTCAGGAAATGACCGGGGAATTCAGCAGCCGCATGAGCCAGATGACCGGCTATGTCACAGAACAGTTCGGGCAGATGACCAGGCAGATGACGCATATGTCAGAAGTAAACCGCAGCGAGCTTGCCGCGCTGACGCAGGACAGCCGCAGGGCGATGGAGCAGATGACGGCGCTGACGCAGGACAGCCGCAAAGCGATGGAGCAGATCACAGCGGAGGCAGGGCGGCAGATCCATGAGGAAGTGCGCCAGATGTCCCAGCAGTCCGAGGAAGTGCGCCAGACGATCGACGAGATCAGCGGGCATGTCACGGGGCTAAAGGAAGAACTGTCACAAAAGATCCATACCGAGGATGTCAAATGCTTCCGCAATATCAAAGACCTGATCGACGAACAAAAGCCGTTGTTTGAAGAAGTCGGAGTCAGTGAAAAGAGCATGAAGCCGGTGAAAAAATATATTTACTGGCTGATCCTGTTCGGCGTCTTAGACCTGGTAGGGATCGTTGTCTTAGGCTTGATAGAGTTGGGGGTGTTTTAATGGATTTTGAACAGGAAAATCCGGTCTGGGTGATCGGGCACAGAAATCCCGATACAGATTCGATCTGTGCGGCGATTGCTTACGCGGATCTTAGAAACCGCAGCACGGATACAAAGTATGAGCCAAAGCGTGCCGGCAATTTGAATGAAGAGACAAAATATGTGCTGCGCAAATTTAAAGTGAAGATTCCCGCGTATGTGGACGATGTGCGCACGCAGGTAAAAGACATTGCGTTCCGGCGCACAATCGGGGTCAACAGCAGCATTTCCTTAAAGCGTGCCTGGGAGCTGATGACGACCAGCAAGGTGGTAACGCTGCCGATTACCGATGAGAACAACGAGCTGCTGGGGCTGATTGTCAATGCGGATATTGCAGAGTCTTACATGGATGTGCTGGATACGAGGATTTTGGCAAAAGCGCGCACGCCGTATAAAAATATGGTCGAAACATTAAATGGAACGATGCTTGTGGGAAACGAGCATGGGCGATACATAAGGGGCAAGGTCATCACCGCCGCGGACAGCCTGCCGATGGCAGAAGAAAGCATGGAAAAAGACGACCTTGTTATTTTAGGCGACCGGGAAAGTATGCAGAAATGCGCGTTAAAGCATAACGCAAGCTGTATGATTATCTGCGGCGGCACGCAGGTATCCAAGCAGATTTTGACGGAAGCGCAGGATAAGGAGTGCGTCATTATCTCTACGCCGTACGACCCGTTTACCGTATCCAGGCTGATTATGCAGAGTATGCCGATCAAACAGTTTATGCGTACGAAAAACCTGAAAAAATTTGAAATCGAGGATTATGTGGACGACGTCAGGGAAGTCATGTCCAAGGACAGGCACCGTGATTTCCCGATCTTAGACCACGAAGGCTGTTATATAGGGATGCTTTCCAGGCGGAATTTATTAAATATGCAGAAAAAGCGCATTGTGCTCGTAGACCACAACGAAAAGCAGCAGGCAGTCCACGGCATTGACAATGCGGATATTATGGGAATTATTGACCACCACAAAATCGGGAGCCTGGAAACCCCGGTGCCTGTCATGTTCAGAAACCAGCCGGTAGGCTGTACGTCCACGATTATTTACCAGATGTATTTAGAAAGCGGCGTCAAGATTACAAAGCCGATTGCTGGGCTGCTGTGCTCTGCGATTATCTCAGATACGCTGCTGTTCCGCTCGCCGACCTGCACGGAGCTGGACAAACAAGCCGCGCAGAAATTAGCCGAGATCGCGGAGATCGATATGGAACAGCACGCAAACGAGATGTTCCGCGCAGGCAGCAACTTCCAGTCCAAGACCGCGGAAGAGATCTGCTACCAGGACTTTAAGACATTTGCGGCAGGGGATGTGCTGTTTGGGGTGAGCCAGATCAGCGCGATGAGCAGGGAAGAGCTGGACGAAGTCAAAACACGCGTGCTGCCGTACCAGCAGACGATTATGGAGGACCGCAAGCTTAATATGGTATTTATTATGCTGACGGATATTTTAAATGAATCGACGGAGCTGCTCTGTATCGGCAAAGGTGCGGATGAAGCAGTCGAAAAAGCGTTTTATAAGCAAAAAATCAACGACAGCTTCCGCCTGCGCGGTGTCGTATCCAGAAAGAAGCAGTTGATCCCCGAGCTGCTGGAGGCAATTGCAAACCCGTAAAAAGAAGGAGATAAGAAGATGCCGAAGCAGTATTGGAAGCCAGGCAATATGCTCTATCCGGTTCCGGCAGTTATGGTGACCTGCCAAAGAGCCGGGGAAAAGCCAAATATCATTACGATTGCCTGGACGGGAACCGTCTGTTCTGACCCTGCGATGGTGTCGATTTCTGTGCGCAGGGAACGATATTCTTATGAGATTATCAAAGAAAGCGGCGAGTTTGTAATCAACCTGACGACAAAAAAGCTGGCGAAAGCTGCGGATTACTGCGGCGTGCGCTCCGGCAGGGATGTTGATAAATTTGCCGAAACCGGGCTGACTCCCTGCGTGTCGAAATCAGTCAAGTGCCCGGGAATTGCGCAAAGCCCGGTCAATATCGAGTGCAGGGTAACCGAAATAAAAAATCTCGGCAGCCACGACCTGTTTATAGCAGCAGTGGAAACAGTCGGCGTAGAAGAATCGCTGTTAGACCAGGCAGGTAAGCTACAGCTAAACAGCAGCGGCCTAACCGTGTATGCGCACGGAAGCTATTTTGAGCTGGGAGAAGAGCTTGGCTCGTTTGGGTATTCGGTAAGAAAAAAGCAAAAGCAGACAGGCAGGCACTCGCTGGAGAAAACATCGAAGCAGATAAAGCACCGAAAAGCGCACAGGAATAAGAAAAAATAAAAATAAGGGCTGTTGGAAATCAAAACGGTTTCCGGCAGCCTGTTTTTGTGCTTACTATCTGCTTTCAGCGGACACTGACCGTATGAAGCGTAAAACAGTCGGCACGATGGCGTGATCTGGAATATTCAAAGATCCTTCCGTCATCCAGATATGCAGTCTGCTCAATTTCCAAAACAGCCATCTCCCCTTTTTTTATTTGCAGCCATGTTTGCTCCTGCTCTGTCGGCAGGTCGGCACGGGCACTTCGGTGGGCGCTTTTAATATGCAGCTTTAAAGTATCCTCAATGTAAGCATAGATCGAATGCTTTACCACTTCATCCGTAATTCCGCTGATAAAATCCGTCGGCATATAAGTATACTCCACAACATACGGCTTGCCATCCACAAAACGGGTTCGGCAGATATAACAGACAAAGGCATCCTCCGATAGCTGCAACTTTTCCGCTACTTTTTTGGGCGCACGCAAAAGCGAAAATTCATGCACCTGAGATGTTATATCCCGTCCCTTCATATCGCTTGTAAATCCGCCAAACTGCTGCGACCTCGCCAGCAGCTCAGGATTTAAGCTTTCTCCCACAATCGGTTTGACATAAGTGCCGGCACCGCGCCTTCTCGTAATCAGCCCCTGGCGCACCAGGTTGTCCAATGCTTCACGCACAGTTATACGGGAAGCGTCATATAGCCTGCATAATTCTGTTTCCTGCGGAAGCTTTGTATCTGCTTGGTAGAAGCCTGTGTATATTTTATGCTGAATGTCTGATGCAATACTTTCATATTTAAACATGGTTTGCTGCCTTTCGATTTTGATTGGTTGTGAAAATTTATAATAAAGTTATATCATTTTGCGGAAAAAAAGTCAAAGTGTTTGGTGGAATCGGGGGATGGGTGTGATGAATTGTGCTTTTTTTCAGAAGGGGACGCTGGAGGAAGGGGAGCGGGGCTTGCTTCCTGTTCCGATTCCAAAATGTAAGGAGCCCTAAGCATCCTGCGGGAACGCTGTG
>CAMUPC010000084.1 GCA_947090545.1 uncultured Eubacterium sp.
TTATAGATGAATTAGATAGATGCCTGCACCCTAGCCTGACTTATAAATTTGTTGAAACATTTTTAGAATTGGCTGTCCAGAAAAATATTCAGTTAATAGTAACGACTCACGAATCACGTTTATTAGATTTTGATTTACTGCGCCGTGATGAAATTTGGTTTGTAAATAAAAGAAAATCAGGAGAAAGTGATATCTATTCCTTAGAGGAATACAATGCGAGATTTGATCAAAAAATTGATAAAGCCTATTTGGAAGGGCGTTATGGAGGTGTTCCTGTTTTCACTACTGTATTTCCGATCAGAGAGGTATCGCAATGAGGGAAAAAAGAACATTTGCAGAGCGGACACGAGTATTTACATCGGATAAAACTCTAAGAAAATATTTTCTCGTATATGAAGGTTCTGAAACAGAAGCTATATACTTTGAGGCAGTTGATTCTATGCGCGATCATATTCAGATTAGCCCATTAATTAAGCTGATTCCTATTATGAGAAGTTATAGTGAAGATGGGTGGAGTAATCCGAAAAAAATCTTGGATCGTGTAATTGAAAATTTAGAAGAAAGCAGGACATATCATATTACCTATGAGACATTGCTTAATCGTATCATGGATTATTTTTATGATATGAAAGTCATATCGACTAGTAAAGTACAGGCAAGGCGCATTTGGAAAGCAATGTGCAAAATTTGCGAAGAAAAATGTTTGAAAAAACTGGATTCCTATGTTGATGATATAGAAAAAAGCTGTAGCCTGATTTTAGAAACATTGCAAGAGGAGTATGAATTGGGCCATGTGATTTCAGACATTTCAAATATTATAAAGGAAGGAGGATTCACGTATGCGGAAGGGTTTGACAAAATTTGTTTGATTATAGACCGAGATAGGGAGAGCTTTGTTTCTTCATCAAAAAACAATCAGTATCAGTATGTAGTTGATAAGTGTGGAGAAATGGGATTTGGATTATATGTAACAAACCCTTGTTTTGAATTTTGGTTGTTGCTGCATTTTGATAAAGTATTGGAACTGGATCGAGATACGCTCTTAGAGAATCCCAAAGTAACGGCAAAAAGAAGATATGTAGAACAAGAGCTAAGGAAGATTTGCCCAGGGTATAAAAAAACTTCTTATAGGGCAGAAGAATTGGTGAAAGATATCAATCATGCGATTGATAATGAAAAGAAGTTTTGTGAAAATATTGTAGATTTAGAAAATTCGCTTGGCAGCAATATCGGAAAACTGATTATGGATATGCGGGCACATAGCAGCCCTCCAGCATCCCTCCCGCAAAAACGCGGCACATGATCAAAACTCCAGCACAGGACAAAAATCAAACATACGTTCTGTAAATAAAAAAGCTTGACACCCGCCGCATCTTATGTTATGCTACTCAAGGTTTCAAACAATTGATATGCCCAAAGAAATGCTGAATAGTTAAAGAACGGTGGTTTTCATGGAACAGGACATGGAACAGAAGGTAAAACAGGCATATTTGTACGATTTTTACGGCGAGCTGTTAAAGGAACGCCAGCGCAGGATCTACGAGGATGTGATCTTCCACGACCTGTCCTTAGGAGAGATCGCAAAGGAAGAGGGCATCAGCAGGCAGGGCGTGCACGAGCTGGTCAGGCGGTGTACGAAGGCGCTGGAGGGATATGAAGCGAGGCTGCACCTTGTTCAGAAGTTTCGCAATACGAAGGAGCGTGTGGCAAAGATCCATAAGCTTGCCGGAGAATTTCGCGAAACCCATGAGGAAGCTGTGCTGTACCAGATCGAACAGCTATCCAACGAGATTTTAGAAGAACTGTAGCAGTAACGCAGCGGCGGCAGATGCGGCAGAAGAGAAAAAGGAGTCAGGACATGGCATTTGACAGCTTATCGGAAAAACTTCAAAATGTGTTCCGCAACCTGCGCAGCAAGGGGCGCCTGACGCAAGAGGATGTTAAGACGGCGCTTAAGGAAGTAAAGCTTGCGCTGCTGGAAGCGGATGTGAATTTTAAAGTCGTAAAAAACTTTACCAAGGAAGTCCAGGAGCAGGCGATCGGCTCTGATGTGATGAACGGCTTGAATCCGGGACAGATGGTCATTAAAATCGTCCACGACGAGATGGTGAAGATGATGGGCTCTGAGACGACGGAGCTCGCACTCAGACAGGGCTCTGAGCTGACCGTTATTATGATGGCGGGCTTGCAGGGCGCCGGGAAAACGACGACGACGGCAAAGATCGCGGGGAAACTAAAGCAGAAGGGCAAAAAGCCGCTGCTTGCAGCCTGTGACGTGTATCGTCCCGCGGCGATTGAGCAGCTTCAGATTAATGGAAAGAAGCAGGGCGTGGAAGTCTTTTCCATGGGGGATAAAAACAGCCCGGTCAATATTGCGAAGGCTGCTGTGGAACATGCGCTGAAACATGGATACCAGGTGCTGATTTTGGATACGGCGGGGCGGCTGCATGTCGATGAGGCGATGATGGAAGAGCTGGCGCAGATCAAGCGCGAGGTTGATGTGGCGCAGACGATTTTGGTTGTCGACGCGATGACCGGACAGGACGCGGTCAATGTGGCAAGCACGTTTGAGGAAAAGATCGGCATTGACGGCGTGATTTTGACCAAGCTGGACGGCGATACAAGAGGCGGCGCGGCATTGTCGATCCGGGCAGTGACCGGAAAGCCGATTTTATACGTCGGCATGGGAGAGAAGCTGTCGGACTTAGAGCAGTTTTATCCAGACCGTATGGCATCCAGAATCCTTGGCATGGGCGATATCCTGACTCTGATCGAAAAGGCGGAGGCGGAGATCGACCAGGAAAAAGCAAAGGAAATGGAGCAGAAGTTCAAAAAAGCGGAGTTTGGCTTTGACGACTACTTAGAATCCATGAACCAGATGAAAAAGATGGGCGGCCTATCCAGCGTGCTTTCGATGATGCCGGGAATCGGCGGTTCGCAGTTAGAAGAGATCGAAAATGCGATGGACGAAAAGAAAATGGCACGCATCGAAGCGATGATTTATTCGATGACGCCCAAGGAGCGCAGCGACCCGGGGATTTTAAATCCGAGCAGAAAGCGCCGTGTGGCGCAGGGCGCGGGAGTCGATCTTTCGGAGGTCAACCGCCTGGTCAAGCAGTTTGAACAGACGCGCAAGATGATGAAGCAGATGTCTGGCATGATGGGCGGCAAAGGAAAACACGGCAAAATGGGAAGGTTCAGGCTTCCGTTTTAGCATAGATAGTACAGTATATACGTGTTGTATCGTATATTGAGGAGGTGAACAAGGTGGCAGTAAAGATCCGGTTAAAAAGACTTGGAAAGAAGAAAAGTCCTTTCTATAGAATTGTTGTTGCAGATGCAAGAACATCCAGAAACGGCAAGAGCATCGATGAGATCGGCACTTATGATCCGATGAAGGACCCAAGTGAGTTCCATGTAGACGCGGAAGCTGCGAAAAAGTGGCTTGCAAACGGCGCTCAGCCGACCGAAACAGTAGCAAAGATTTTTAAGCTTGCTGGAATTGAGAAGTAGTGAGGTGGATGTTATGAAGGAATTAGTAGAAGTGATTGCAAAATCACTGGTCGACCATCCAGAAGAAGTAGTAGTGACGGAGACCGAAAATGATAAATCCATCGTGATCGAGCTGCGTGTGGCACAAGTGGATATGGGCAAGGTGATCGGCAAGCAGGGCCGTATTGCAAAAGCAATCCGTTCCGTTGTAAAAGCCGCAGCTTCAAAAGAAGACAGAAAAGTGATCGTAGAGATCATGCAGTAGACACACTTCGCTGTACGGGAAAAGCATTGTAAGACGTCAAAGCAGTTTTACAATGCTTTTTTCAAGCATGTCGGAGAACGTTTCACAGGGGATTTGATATGGAAGAGTTATTTCAGGTAGGCGCGGTCACCAGTACGCATGGGCTGCGCGGAGAGGTCAAGGTCTATCCGACGACGGACGAGCCGGCACGGTATAAAAAGCTCAAAGAAGTGCTGGTCGATACGGGAAAAGAGCGGGAGACGCAAAAGATCGAGCATGTGCGGTTTTTTAAGCAGATGGTGATTGTGAAATTCGCAGGGCTTGACAATATTAACGAAGTGGAAAAGTATAAGGGCGCCAAGCTGTATGTAAAAAGAGACGAGGCGATTAAGCTTCGGGAAGATGAGTATTATTTTGCAGACCTTGCAGGGCTTACGGTGCAGGCCGAGGAGGGCGAGGTGCTTGGCACGCTTAAGGACATTTTGCAGACAGGCGCAAATGATGTGTATGTGATCGGGCGGGAACACAAAAAAGACCTGCTGATTCCCGCGATCAAAGACTGTATTAAAAAGGTTGATCTTGCAGGCGGCACGATGACGGTGCATTTGCTGCCGGGGCTTTTGGAGGCAAGTGAAGGCGGTGTTTCCTAGATGTATTTTTATATACTGACCTTATTTCCCGAAATGGTGCGCCAGGTGCTTTCTACAAGCATTATCGGGCGTGCGGTACAAAACGGATACCTGCATGTAAAGGCGGTCAATATCCGCGATTATACGGCGGATAAACACAAGAAAGTAGACGATTACCCATACGGAGGCGGCGCAGGCATGGTGATGCAGGCACAGCCTGTTTATGATGCATGGCGATCTGTCCTGGGCGAGATCAGCAACCGGCAGGGCGGTATGCGCTCCCGTCCGCGTACCATTTATTTAACGCCGCAGGCGCCTGTATTTTCACAGGGCATGGCAAAGGAGCTGGCACAGGAGGACAGCCTGGTCTTTTTGTGCGGGCACTATGAAGGAATCGATGAGCGGGTCTTAGAAGAGATCGTTACCGACTATGTGTCGATCGGCGATTATGTCTTAACCGGCGGGGAGCTGCCGGCGCTGGTTATGGCAGACGCGATTGCCAGGATGGTGCCGGGCGTGCTGTCGAACGCGCAGTCCGGCAGTACGGAGTCGCTGGAAGGCGGGCTTTTGGAATATCCCCAGTACAGCCGCCCGGAGGAATGGAACGGTAAAAAGGTGCCGCCGATTTTACTGTCCGGCAACCATGCCAAGGTGGACGAATGGCGCAGGGAGCAGTCGATCCTGCGTACAAAGAGCCGCCGCCCGGATTTGCTTGCGCAGGCGGAGCTGACGGACAGGGAGCGGGAAACGTACCTATGATTCAGACATACGTATTAGACAGCGCAGCGCTGCCGGACCCGTTCGCGGAGCAGGCTGCACCGGACGGGCAGTGGGAGGGGCGGCTGTCCGGCGAGCGCCTGGAACAAATACGCCGGATCAGGCATCCGGGCGCCAGAAAGCAGAGCCTGGGAGCCGGGCTGCTGCTGGAGCATATGTGCCGCCGTATCGCGCCTGATGTACGGATACGGAAAAATGCTTACGGGAAGCCGTTTTGTACCGGCGTCCCGTTTAATCTGTCCCATACGGCGGACGCTGTGATTTTAAGCGTCTGGGAAAGCGCGGGCAGGTTGGAGGATGCCGCGCAGCCCTGTGCGGATTTGGAATTTTGTGAATTTGGCATTGGGTGCGATATCGAGCGGGTCAAGCCGTATGAGCCGCGCATCGCCAGGCGGTTTTTTACCCGTGCGGAGTACGAAAGCCTTGAGGCTTTGCAGGAGGAACGGGCGCAGGCAGAGCTTTTTTACCGTTATTGGACGAAAAAAGAAAGTGTTATGAAGCTTGCGGGGCTTGGCATATCGCTCCCGATGGATTTATACGATGTGCGGGGCGCTAAGGTGTCTGTAGATACGAAAAAAGCGCGGCAGTGGTATTGGCAGTGTATAAGAAAGGGGCAGGAAAAGCCAGGATTTGAAAAGGCAGCGGAGATTGTTTTGCACCGCGGCATGTTTTTGAAAGAATACCGTTATCAGGAATATTGTATTACGGTGTGCAGTACGCGCGATGCGTTTGCGCCGGAAATGATTCCGATGTATTTTAACGGGCAGCGGCTGGAAAATACGGAGGACAGAATGAAAAGCGCAGATTGGGCGATTGCGGAAAATAATGATTGACCGGATAGATAGTTATCAAGTATAATAAAGCCAGATGACAAGTAGACAAATGATTTGGGATTGGGGAAAAAGAAGTGAAACAATTTTATGGAATGAGCCAGAGCGGAGACCTTAAGGAAGCGGTTCGTGGCCTTAGCAATCCGCAGATGATCCTGTTATTATCAAACGGCAGCCAGTTTGAACAGCATGTAAAGGCGTTGCAGGGAATGTATCCAAAGGTGCCTAGCATCGGGTGTATCGGCATGAGCTATGATACCCGCGTCGTGGAAAAAGGAGTCGGCATCGTAGCGTTTTACGATGGCGTCAGCGCGGCGGCAAATGTCTTGGAGCACGTATCTGTGATGCCGGTAAAATATATCCGCCGGCTGGAGCAGGATCTGAAAAATATGAATGCGTCGCACAACAATACGGTCTGTATCGATTTTTGCTCCGGGAATGATGCGTGTGTGCTCAATACGCTGTACAGCGTGTTAAAACGCCAGCAGATCCCGCTGGTCGGCGGTACCGGAGATGCGGGCAAGGTTTCTGTCAACGGCAGGATTTATGAGGACGCGGTTGCCTACGCGCTCGTGAAAAACCAAAACGGCAGGGTAAAGGCGTACAAGGAAAATATTTATCATCAAATGGGAAAGCACCGTTTTGTCGCATCCAAGACGGACAAAGCAAACTATATGATCGGAGAACTGGACGGCAAGCCGGCAAAGCAGGTTTACCAGGAGATCCTTCATATCTCAGAAAAGGATATACTGACGCAGACGTTTAAAAATCCTTTTGGAAAAATCAACGGCAATGATATGTGCATTATTTCGATCAAGGAAGTAAACGGCAACGCGCTCTCCTGCTACCGGCAGGTCAACGATTCGGACGTATTGATTATGCTGGAGCTTGGGGATTACAAACGGATTGTCAAGCGCACGGTCGAGACGATCCGCAAGGAATTTCCGAGGATTTCAGGCGTGTTTTCGATTAACTGCCTGTTCCGGTACTTATTATTCAGTGATAACCATTATATGCAGGAATACTTGCAGGAAATGGCTGCCCTGGGCAACCATGCGGGAGTTGTAGGATATGGGGAGCATTATAATAACCAGTTTGTAAACCAGTCCATGACCTGCGTGGTGTTTGAGTAAAAAAAGGGCAGGGGAGGAAGCCATATGCTGTTTCGATCAAATAGAAAAGAAAAATCAGGACTTAATTATGAACGCAAAGGGAATCTGGACAAGGAAAGCCTGTATCCGGTTCTGCATGTAGCAGGCAGCGTCAAGGAACGCCAAAAGGAGATTGTGGAGCGGGAGGTCGCTTCCTTACAGCAGTTAAGCAGGGTCAGCGATTCCTTTAACGAAGTGCTGGAGGAATCCGAAAAATTTCATGAAAAGCTCCAGGATTTTGAGTCAACCTTTTCCAATATCGGGGAAGTGTCCGGCCAGTTTGCGGAAGTAAAGGATGAAATCGGCAAATCCGTCGTTTCCGTGCAGAATGAAGTAGAATCGCTCAAGGAGCAGACGTCGCAGGTTGAGACGTATTTTGAGGAAATGGAAAAGATGTTTTCCCTGTTTCTCGCATCGATCAAAAAAATCAAGTCTAGTACAGACCAGATTACCTCGATTGCAGACCAGACCAATATCCTCGCACTGAACGCTTCCATCGAAGCAGCAAGGGCAGGCGAGCATGGAAAAGGCTTTTCGATCGTGGCGGTAGAGGTGAAAAACTTAGCGGACCAGATTAAAAACCTTGTCGCGGCAGTCAACGACAGCATCGATGATGTAGAGCATGGGACAGACCAGCTACATACGAGCATCAGCAATTCCCAGGATGCGCTGAACGCAAATATTCAAAAGGTCAACGACACGTACCAGATGTTCGACCATATCACACAGGCAGCGGAAGGCGCCACAGCCGTACAGGAAGAGATATCCCAGGTGATGCACGATTCCAAGACGGCGCTTGACAGCGTCAACGATTTCTTCCTGCGCACAAAGCGCCAGTACGAAGAGGTCGTAAAAAATATTGACTATGCCAACAAGCTCGGCACGACAAAGAGCGCGATGTTTGAAGATATCGATAATATGATCTCACAGATCGCCCCAGTTGTAGAGGATTTATCAGCCCGTTAAGGTACCGGCTGGGGACGGGAGATGACGCATAGGCGCAAGCCTGCGCGGGCTTTGTCAGGAAGGCTTACATGCGGAGGGATCATGGACAGGATTTTAATTATAGTAGATATGCAGAAGGATTTTGTGGACGGCGCATTAGGCACAAAAGAGGCTGTAGAAGCGGCACGCCGGGCGGCGTCTAAGATCAGCGGGTTTCAGGGCAGGATCATAGCCACGCTGGATACGCACGGGCAGGACTACCTGGATACCGCGGAAGGCAAAAAGCTGCCTGTGCCGCACTGTATCAAGGGGACAGCGGGATGGGAGCTGCATGAAACAGTGCGGCAGGCATTGTCTGGGAAACCGTATCAGGCGATAGAAAAAGAGACGTTCGGTTCTGTCCGGCTGGCGCAGGAGCTGTCTAAGGCATGGCAGGATGAGCCTTTTGAGGCAGAGCTGATCGGGCTGTGCACAGATATTTGCGTTGTATCGAATGCGCTGTTGCTCAAAGCGTATCTCCCGCAGATGCGGATTACCGTAGATGCCGCCTGCTGTGCGGGCGTTACGCCTAAGACGCACGAAGCGGCGCTGGAGACGATGAAGATGTGCCAGATTGAGGTTGCAGGGGATTAGCCGCGAAAAATGCTTTTGGTAAAATCACAGGTATTTTGCCAGAGGCATTTTTTTATTGGTGTTAAATATTATTTTATGATTTATTTCTTAAAATTTCATGATAATTTGGTGAATCTTTAGCAGTTATTGCCAAAAGTATGCTATAATAAAGTATATTAAAAAAGATTTTTATTTATATCTTGAATACAAATGAAAAAACAGGCTGGGACGCTGCCGTCCCAGAAAAAATGGATATTAGTTGGAGGAAGATAACGATGGAATTTTATGAACAAGAGGAGGACATTCTGGGCGGAGAGCTGACCGAAGGGCTGATTACGCTGTTTAATACGCCCGAGCGCGTCAACCAGACAAAAAAATTTATGGACATGCTGGTAGGCTACCGGGAGCTGATGATGATGTACGCCTGTGCGATCAAGGAGGTCAGGACAAAGTTCGAGGTGCTGGACACGGAGTTCAGCGTCCGCTACCAGCGCAATCCGATCAGTACGATTTCCACGCGGCTTAAGCATACAAACAGTATTATGGCAAAATTAGAGCGCTACGGGTATCACTTTTCCCTGGAAAATGTGGAGGAATATATCCACGATGCGGCTGGCATCCGGGTGATTTGTTCCTATATTGACGATATTTATGGGATTGCGGATTCTCTGCTGGCGCAGGATGATATTACGCTGATTACGCGCAAGGACTATATTATTGACCCCAAGCCGAACGGCTACCGCAGCCTGCACCTGATTGTGAAAGTGCCGGTGTTTTTTGCCAATTTTAAAAAGGATATGAAGGTCGAGGTACAGATCCGCACGATTGCGATGGATTTTTGGGCGAGCCTGGAGCATCAGTTAAAGTACAAGCAGAATATTCCAAACCAGCAGGAGATCGTGGCGCAGCTTAAGGAATGCGCGGACGTCATCTCTAAGACGGACCAGAAGATGATCGCGATTCGCCAGCAGATCGAGGCAGTATCCGATGCCCCGACAGAAGATGATATTTTGCTGGAGAAATTGAGCCGGTTTGATATTGCGCATATTTAGCCAAGCATCACGTCTAAGAGCATCATTACGGCGAATCCGGTTACAATTCCCATCGTTGCGGAATATGGCTGGTCTTTTTGGTTCTGCTGGCATTCCGGGATCAGCTCATGCACAGCCACGAGGATCATAGCGCCTGCGGCAAACGACAGGGCAAACGGCAGGATGGCTTCTACATAGACAATCATAAGGGCGCCGAGCACGCCGGCGACTGGCTCTACAATGCCGGAAGCCTGGCCGAGAAGGAAGCTCTTTTTTCTGGAATAGCCTTCGCGCCGCAGAGGAATGGACACCGCGGCTCCCTCTGGAAAATTTTGCAGCCCGATACCGACGGCGATCGTGACAGCGCCCATAATGCCTTCGGGCGTAGAGCCGTTTTGCAGCGCTCCAAAAGCCACGCCGACAGCGAGCCCTTCGGGAATATTGTGGAGTGTGATGGAAAGGACGAGCATAATAATGCGGTTAAGCCGCTCGTTTTCTTTTCCCTGTGTGCAAAACGCGCGGCATCTGGCGCAGGAGACGGCTTTGTCTGACAGCCACATAAACGCTGCGCCGCAGAGAAAACCTGCCGTGGCAACGAGATAAGCCGGCGTGCCATGGCGCGCTTCAGCACGCTCGATCGCAGGCTCTAACAGCGACCAGAAGCTTGCGGCGATCATAACGCCGGAAGCAAAGCCGAGCATCAGATTTAAAAGCCTGGTATTTGGCGATTTGAAAAATACGACAGTCGCGGCACCTAATGCGGTAACCGACCAGGTTCCAACCGTAGCAAGAAGCGCCAGGAAAACAACAGAGTTCATGGTTTTGACCTCCTTTTAGATCATAGTAGAATCAGTTTATGTAAAAGGCTGTTGTACGGCTTCTCACAGGCTGTCTGGATCGCTGCCATCTGATAACAGTATATTTTGGCAGTCATAAAATGGTGACAATAAAATAGGCAAAAAAAATTGGAAAACGATGGTTAAAGTATTGCAGTAGTAAAAAAGGAAGAAAAGCGGTTTCAGTACGATGGATACAGGAATGAGAATCTTAATTGCGGAAGATGATGAGATACTGGCAGAGGAAATCCGCCAGTTTTTAACAAAGTGGGGATATGAGGCGGTTGTGCTGGCGCAGTTTGAGGAGCTTGCAAAAGAAGCTCTTTCCAAACAGCCCCATCTTATTTTATTGGATATTAACCTGCCGTTTTACGATGGGTTTTACTGGTGCAGTAAGATCCGGGAGCAGTCGCAGGTGCCTGTCATCTTTATCAGCAGCCGCAGCGATGATATGGACAAGATTATGGCGGTAGCACAGGGCGGCGACGATTATGTGGAGAAGCCGTTTTGTCTGGAGCTGTTAAAAGCCAAGATCCAGGCGATGCTGCGGCGCACCTACCAGTACCAGATGCGTGCGCAGGAATATCTGAAAAAAGACTTGTATTATGACTATGGGCAGTGCGTGCTCGTCTATAAAAATACGACGCTGGAGCTGACCAGGTCGGAACAGCGGATCTTATTAAAGCTGATGGAAAAAAGGCAGGAGGTCGTTACAAGGCAGGAATTGATGATGGAGCTGTGGAGTACGGATGAATTTGTATCCGATGGAACACTGACAACGATGGTAAGCCGCCTGCGCAGCAAGCTGAAAGGCTTTTGCGGGGAAGAGCTGATTATGACGAAAAAAGGGCAGGGGTATCTGCTGTTTTGACAGGAGAGAAAAAGTGATTGGGTATGTGCGTAAAAACAGGCTGTGGCTGGGGTTGTGTGTCTTTCTGATCGGGTCGTTCCATATGTGTGCCGTTTTTTTCATGTGGGCTGCCTCGTTGCAGCAAGTCTTATATTTGGATTTGCTTTTGAGCGTGGCGGTTTTTGCGGCTGCCTGGATCGATGCGGCAAGGTATTCAAAAAGGCAGGCGCTGAAAAACGAGCTGCTTAAGTGTAAGCATGTTATCTGCCGGGAGCTTTCTAAGGAGCTGCTGCGGCAAGGGGCATACGGCAGACAGGAGCTGTGGCAGGAAGAAGGGCTGGATGTGGCGGAGCACGATGTGCATGTGCTGGAGGAGCAGCTAAGGGAACAGTTTGACTTAAACTGCGATTTGCAGGATTATATTGCGGCGTGGTGCCATGAGGTAAAGCTGCCGTTGTCCGCAAGTATGCTGATGAATGAAAAAATCAGTGACAGTACGCTGCGCATGGCGCAAAAAGAACAGTTGGAAACGATTCGCCAGCAGCTTCACGGTGCCCTGCTTGGCTGCAAGGTGCAAAGCAGCCTGTTCGACCTGCATGTATGTGCCGTGAACCTATTGGAATGTGTCAGGACGGCAATCCATAACAACCAGTATTTTTTAATCCAGCATCAGTTTGAGATTGTCCTGGAAGCGGAGCCGGTGCAGGTGTATACAGATCCGTCCTGGTTTGTATACGTGCTGGACCAGTTGATCCAAAATGCCATGAAATACAGCACCCAAAACCCAGTGCTTATCATAAGGAGCAAGCAGTCACCAGAGCGCCAGGAGACGGTGCTGCTGGTGGAAGATCATGGAGAAGGGATCAGGCAGAGCGATCTTAAGCGTATTTTTGAGCGCGGCTATACAGGGAGCAACCATCATAATGGAAAATACAAGTCTACCGGAATGGGGCTGTATATGGCGGCGCAGATCTTAGAAAGGCTGGGGCATCACATCACAGTGGAAAGTGAATATGGGGTGTATACGCGGTTTATGATCGTGCTCAATGCGTCCAACCTTACAAACCTGTAAGGATGGGCGTTTTATTTGTAATGCGGATGTAAGGATTTTTCTGCCCGGTTATCCTATAATGGTACTGCAAGGAGGAAAAGAACATGAATGAAAAAACAGTAGCAGCCATTAAAAACCTGACCAAAGATTATGGAAGCAGGGGCTTTTGTACAAGAGTCTTAAAAGGGATCGACCTGACCGTACTGGAGCATGATTTTATCGCAATTATGGGGCCGAGCGGTTCGGGAAAGACGACATTGTTAAATATTTTATCTTCCATCGACCAGCCGACCCAGGGCAGCGTGCTGATCGCAGGCAAAGATATTACGCGCGTATCCAACCGGGAGCTGTCGCAGATTAGAAAAGATAAAATAGGATTTATTTTTCAGGACTACAATTTGCTGGATACGATGACTTTGCAGGACAATATTGCACTGCCGCTTTCCCTAAACGGGGTAGACAGCAGCACCTGCTTTGAAAAAACGATCCAGCTTGCAAAAGCATTCGGGCTGATGGAGCATCTTGGCAAATACCCATACCAATTGTCCGGCGGGCAAAAACAGCGCGGCGCCGCGTGCCGGGCGCTGATTACACAGCCTGAAATTATTTTTGCGGACGAACCAACCGGGGCATTGGACTCCAAGTCCGGCAGGGAGCTTTTGGAATGCTTAAAACGCGTCAACGAAAAAGGGATCGCAACGATTGTGATGGTGACGCATGATGCGTTCAGCGCGTCTTATGCAAAGGACGTCTATATTTTAAGCGACGGGCATATGAAGTGCCGTTTGAGCAGGGGAAATGACCAGAGGGAGTTTTACGACCGGATTATGGATATGCAGGCTTCTATGGGAAGCGGAATAGGAAGCGGAATGGAAAGCAGTATGGGAGGTGGCAGATCATGAGGCTTTACAGGCTTGCGGCACAGAATGTAAAAGGAAATTTAAAAAATTATAGTTCGCTTGTGTTATCCCTTGCTTTTACGATTATGATTTTTTACAATTTTCAAAATCTGGCATATTCGGACTTGTTTGCGGCAGTAGGAGAGATGAACGAAAATTACAGCCATATGCTGATTCAGACGCTATCGGTTGTGCTGGGTGTCTTTATCGTTTTCTTTACCGGATATGCGACGAACGTATTTCTGACAAGGCGCAAAAAAGAAATCGGGATTTTTATTTTCATGGGGCTGACGAACCGGAGAATCGGCAGGCTGTATCTGATGGAAATGATGATGGCAGGCGCGGTGACGCTGGCTGTCGGCATTGGGTTCGGCGTGCTTTCAACACAGTTGTTCCAGATGCTTCTGCTTGCAATGTCGGACATTACGGTAGAGATTGGATTTTTATTTTCCATAAAGCCGGTACTTATTACAGCAGGATTTTATTTGCTTGTCTATCTGGCGTTTATCTTAAAAGGCTATGTGAATATTGCGGGCAGCAGCGTATTGGATATGGTATCAGCAAGCAGGCAGAATGAATCCGTCAGGCTGCCCGGCATCGTACTGCTGCTTAAGTCAGTGCTTGGAATCGGAATACTTTCAGCCGGATATGCCCTGGCGGTCGCAGAAAGCAGCGAGGGCGTACTGGAACACGCTGTGCTTGCCGTCGTGCTTGTCATCGCCGGCGTCTACTTTTTATTTGGCGGCATGATCCCCGCAGTTTTTCAGGGGCTGTCAAAAAATAAACGCTTTTTATACCACGCGGAGCGTACGCTGTGGGTCAACCAGATGGTTTTTCGGATGAAGAAAAATTACCGGACGTACGCGATCGTCTGCGTACTGATGATCTGTTCCGTCACAGCGCTGTCGGCAAGCTTCGCGTTAAAAGAACGCTACCAAAGCATGGTACACTTCCGCGGCACCTATACGTACCAGCTCTTAAGCAGCCGTACAGACCTGGACGAAACGGCAAAGAAGCTGATCGAACAGGAAAACGAAATTGCTTTTGGCACACACATGCCGATTCTCTATCTGGAGGATGAAAAAAAGTTGCAGCAGGAGCAGCAAAAACCTACCGGGCTGCTTGGATGGTCGTATTTAAAACAGCTCGCACAGGCGGCAGGATTAAATCTGGATGTAAAAGAGCCAAAAGACGGCGAAGCAATTGAGGTATCACACTTATACCTGATCTCTCTGATCACGCAGCGAAAAGGGGTTCCTGTACAGGTAGATGACCAGACATTCTTAAAAGTAGATGAAATTCATGAGCCATACTTAGGGCACTTGCAGGAAAGAATGACCTTTTACCTGATCAGCGATGCAGAATATGCCAGGCTCCGCCCGCTTGGGCAAGAATTATACGCCTATAATTATAGAATTAAAGATATTTATAATTACAAGGCGTCACTGGAAGCAATTGACACGCTGGTAAGCCTCACAGACGATAACTATACGGCACGCATTGTCACAGGACCGGACAGCGGCAAGGATGTGGAATGGGTGAAAATTCTCTATTCACTGTGCGTGTTCCTTGTCATGGTATTTATTACCGCAAGCGGAAGTATTTTATTTATGAAGCTGTATAATGACGCGTTGGAAGAGGCGGGGCGATTTGATGTCCTGCAAAAATTGGGATGTTCTTATTCGTCGTTGAAGCGCGCAGTCTCAAGGCAGCTCTTTGTGTCTTATGCCGTTCCGCTGATCGTTATGGCGGTGTCCTCTTATTTTTCGGTCTGTGCGTTGGAGAAGGTGATGGATACGAGCCTTGCATCGATCCGGCTGGTTAGTGTGGGTATTATGGTTGTGTTTTTTTATGTGTGTTATCGGGTGTCGGTTGGGATTTATTTGAGGAATGCGCGGGTTTATAAAAATGGAGGGTTTCATATGAATGCGTGAGGGGGTGTGATTTTTCGGAAGGGACGCCGGGAGAGGGGATTGGCACGCCCTGGCTGCGTCCGTTCCAGAAGGTTAAGAATCCCTAAGCATCCTGCGGGAAGCTGAGGCACCGTCCGGGCGCGGCACCTAGTTCGCCCTGGCGTTCCGCCAGCA
>CAMUPC010000085.1 GCA_947090545.1 uncultured Eubacterium sp.
AAAAACTTTTTAAACATTTTTCATTTTACCCATTGACATTTCTTAGCTGGACTTATGCTCTTTTACATTGTCAGTCAATGCAGTCAAATAGCTGGTCAAATTCTATCTTGATATTGGGAAACATCTTTATGTTCAGATCTGCTTTATTGGCTTCTGTAATCATTGCGGTTAATCTATATTCTGCATCGTCAATGGAAGCTTCATCTGGTGCTAGTACATAGATCTCAACTTGTTTTTTACGCCAATCTACAAGCCAATATTCTGCTACTTCTACCTTTTTATACAATTCCATTTTTTCATTGCGGTCGTATTGTTCGGTAGAATCTGATAGAACTTCCATAATAAAACGTGGAACGCCTAAAAAATTCGTCGATCTTCTGTTTTTAATATCACAATTAATAGAAACGTCTGGTATGACAGGCTTATTTTCATTTTCCAGCCACTTATATTTTACGCTGTCCCCAAAAACACGGCAAACAGAGCTTTTCAATTGAGAACCTACGGTTGTGACAAAATTATTTATGACGATAGAATGTTCAATATAAGTGTTTGCCATATCTTTGATTAACAAGGAATCCATAAATCAACACCTTCTTTCTGTCCTATATTATATCAAATCATTACTCGTTTACAAGCCTGATTGAGAAGTTATTGCAACAAAAAAAGACAGGTACGATCTCGCTGTCTGTCTTTTTATCCTGATATTTCTTATGAAAAATGCAACATTTTATTGAAAATGTTGCATTTTTCTTTTGACACTATTAATATCGGCACTTTCAGACAATACTTAACCCCTAATTTCAAAAAATTTTTTGTTCATTTTTCTTTTGACGCTGTCTTAAGAACCTTGATTTTCCAGTATTTTCTGGCGTCGTTCGACAAGATGCAACAGTTTCAATAAAAAGTTGCATCCTATATCGTTCATTTGGATATGAACAGGGAAACAGGGAGGTTATTATGCTGAAACTGACCGTAAAGCCAGGGGAATATCTGCTGATTGGCAACGAAATTAAGCTGGTATTTGCCGGAGGAAGTTCCAATAATCTGCGAATCCTCGTGGATGCGCCAAAGAGCATGAATATTGCAAGGAGTTCTACGTTTGAAAAGCAAAGGCTTGCTGAGGAGCCTGGAAATGTAGTGACGCATTATAAGGACAGGGAGCTTTCCGCAGAAGCGCAGGAGAAGATCCGTGCCATTTTAGCGGAGGAGCGCAAAAAGGCAAGAATGGCAAAACGTGTACAGGGGCAGTCATAGGTATGGTAATAGTGCCGGATTAGCCTAGGGGTCTGGCATTGTTATAGATGATTCATTCAGGTAAATTATACCACATGCACGCAAACGGAATTGCGGCATTTTCAAAACAAGGAGGAAAATATTATGGCAATGGTAGTACAGCACAATCTTACAGCAATGAACGCAAATCGTCAGTTGGGCATTACAACTGGACAGCAGGCAAAATCTTCTGAGAAATTATCTTCTGGCTACAAAATTAACCGTGCAGCAGATGATGCGGCAGGCTTGAAGATCTCTGAAAAAATGAGAAGCCAGGTGCGCGGCTTAAATAAAGCGTCTGCAAATGCGCAGGATGGTATTTCTTTGATTCAGACAGCAGAAGGTGCGTTAAATGAAGCGCATTCGATCTTACAGCGTATGAATGAACTGTCTGTACAGGGTGCGAACGATACAAACCAGAGTATTGACCGTGATGCGATTAACCAGGAGCTGGAAGCATTAACAGAAGAATTAGACAGAATTTCTGAGACAACACAGTTTAATAAGCAGGAATTATTAGATGGTACATTCCAGGATAAGAAGCTTCAGGTTGGTGCAAACGCAAATCAGCAGATCAGTATCAGCATTGGCAAAATGGATGCAAAATCAATCGGCTTAAAAGATTTTAAATATTTCAAAGGAACCGAAACAAAATCTTACAATACGATTTCCTACATGGGCGCAGAGTATAAATATAATACTTCTGAGAGTGCTGCCGGGAATTTAAGTGCATTTAAGTCTGTCGTAGGAGATGTAGCGAAAAAGTCATTTGAAGATGATATGGTCGCGATGACATCAGACGGAAAATTCACGTTAATATCCGGCGGTACACAGTACAATACAAAAGAGTCTGCAATCGCTGACGGACCAAGTGTATTGGCATCCATGTATAAAGATGCAGCATCCGGCGCATGGGACGAATTATTAAGCAATGCAAAAACGACTGGAACAACGGCTGGCGGATTCGGAAGTGAAGTACCGCTTGATATGCCTACCGTATCAGACTACGACAAAGCAAACGCTACCTTAAAAGCAGTACAAAATGCCATCAATATTGTATCTACACAGCGTTCTGCACTTGGTGCATTACAGAACCGGTTAGAGCATACTGTTGCAAACCTGGATAACGTATCTGAAAATACACAATCCGCAGAATCCCGTATCCGTGATACAGATATGGCTTCTCAGATGGTTGATTACAGCAAGAACAATATCCTTGCACAGGCAGGACAGTCCATGCTTGCACAGGCAAACCAGTCAACACAGGGTGTATTATCCTTACTCCAGTAAACAAGGATACCCTTTAGAGAAAAAACCAGCTTTTGCTGGTTTTTTCTCTAAAACAAAAGGAGCCAGGATGGAAAAAAACATACAAAAACTATATGAAGAAATCAATTTTCTGGGATTTCATGCGACTTATCATCGGGATCATAACTATGTGGAAAACAGCAAATGCCTGATCCCAAAAGTGCAGGAATTTGTTTTATGGTTTCTAAAAGAAAAGCAGGATCTGTTTGAGCCAGAAGTAACTGAAAATTTAATTACTATCTTAAAAGACTGTGAGAAGGCACTGAAAGATTATGACAACGTGCTTATGATGGATGCTCTGGAGCAGGGAATATCCGGCTATCTGGAGCTGTTTCTTTCAGAAGAATATTTTAAGGAAAAGGAGAACACTTATGTCGGAGCAACTGAAAGCCAAAAACCTTCAATTATTGGAAAAACGTTTTCCCGGCATCCTTAAAATCATAGAAGAAAAGAAGGACGAGCTGCAAAAAAAAGAAGCGGTAATCATAACAGAGGAAACCGCATTTACCGGAGAGACAATCTTAACCATAGAGAAAAATAACAGAAAGTTGTATCTTGCCGGAAGGCGTGATCCATCAGCACATCCCCAAAACCAAATTTCCGTTTTGGGCAGGATTTTTCCCAATGCACCTGTCTTTATCCTTGGTATGGGAAATATTCATTATCTGGAAGAGTTAGTAAATACCACGGATCAAAGTGTTATTATTTTAATCTATGAGCCATTATTTTCAGTGTTTTACAAACAATTGGAACGCATTGATTTTGAAGAGATATTCGCAGGGCGTACCCTTGCTTTTATTATAGAAGGCATCAATGACGATGGATTCGAGGCGCTTGCTGCCACGATGCTGCAAGGCGATAAAATCCCGTATATGAAATATTTTGTACTTCCAAACTACATAGAACTGTGCAAAAAACAGGTAAGCCACTTCCTGGATATTCTGGTAAAAAAAGCTGAAAATTATTACGTAAACATCGGAACAAAAATGTTTTTCACCCCTTATCAGGCTGAGAATTTTTACCATAACGTAAAATATATCCCCGAGTGCTATAAAGCATTCCAGCTCTTTCGATTAATTCCATCAGATATTCCGGCATTTGTTGTTGCCGCAGGTCCATCACTAAATAAAAATATCAAGGAATTAAAAAGAGCAAAAAACAAGTCATTTATCATTGCGGTTGATACAGCCGTGAAACCACTTTTGAGGGAAAGGATTGAACCGGATCTATTTGCTACACTGGACGGAATTAAGCCGCTGGAAGTAGTGGAAACGGAACAGGCAAAAAATCTGCCGATGTTAACAAAGGTAACGGCTGCGCGTTCTATTATGGATTATCATACGGGCAAAAAATTCTTTTATGATGAAGGCTACCAATATGTCCATAAACTGTTTCAGATGAACGGCAAAACGATCGAAGGGTTTCCAACTGGCGGATCAGTCGCAACACTTGCCTTTTCTCTTGCCTGTCATCTTGGTTTTCGCAAAATCATTTTTGTCGGGCAGGATCTTGCATATACCGATCATAAATCTCATGCGGACGGTACATTTCAGGATGTTATGCCAGAGGAAAATACAGAAAAGTTTATCAAAGTGCCTGGCAATTATGAGGAGGAAGTGCCAACCTTAAAAAACCTGGACGGATACCGCAAATGGTTTGAAGAATATATCGAATGGTGGCAGAAACGGCACGATACCGAATTTATCAATGCCACAGAAGGCGGCGCCAAAATCAAAGGCACAATATTAATGACGCTCGCCGAAGTCATTGACCAGGAATGCACCAAAGAAGTTGATATCCAGGCATGTATCAACAGTCTGGAACCAGTATTTAACATACAGGAACAGGAAAAAATAATCGCTTATTTCCATGATACACCAAACCAGGTACATGCAATCGTCTCGCTGGCACAAGAAGGCAGAAAGCTGTACGCACAATTAGACAAGCTTTGCCAAAAAGGAAATCTGGACAAACGCGCCTATGTGAAAATATTAAAGAAGGTGAAACGCAACCGAAAAAAAATCGAAGAAAATCCCAACTTTGAGCTGTTAAGCGAATCGATGACACGCGCGGAGCAGATTATCCGTTCCGGGCAGTATTTAAGAAAAAACACCATTGCAGACGGCGGCATCGAGCTGGCGCGTCAGGGAAAGAAATATATGGAGCTGCTCGAAGAATACGCGCAGATTCTGGAAGCATATACAAGAGAAACCGTTGGGAAAGCAGAGTTGTCCGCTGGGAAGGCTGGGCTGGTCACAGAATGATGCAGGAGGCAAAAAAATCGATGTTAAATCAAAAAACAATTCTTATTACAGGCGGTACCGGTTCTTTCGGAAACGCATTTACACACTACGTACTAACCCATTACGAACCAAAAAAAATCATTATTTATTCCCGGGATGAGTTCAAACAATTCCAAATGGCAGACAAATTCCGCCAATACAAAGAAAAACTCCGGTTTTTTATCGGAGACGTCAGGGACAGGGAACGCTTGTACCGTGCTTTGGACGGCGTGGATTATGTCGTTCATGCCGCAGCCTTAAAGCAGGTGCCGGCCTGTGAATACAACCCGATGGAAGCGGTAAAGACCAATATCAGCGGCGCTATGAATCTTGTAGATGCTGCGCTGGACCGCGGGGTAAAACGGGTCGTAGCACTGTCCACGGATAAGGCAGTCAATCCGATCAATCTGTACGGCGGGACAAAGCTGGTATCGGATAAACTGTTTATCGCGGCAAACGCCTATGCGGGCGAAAAAGACGTGCGGTTTTCGATAGTGCGGTATGGCAATGTCGCGGGAAGCCGCGGCTCTGTGATTCCGTTTTTTCAAAAGCTTATAGAACAGGGGGAAACGGTGCTGCCGATTACGGACTACCGTATGACAAGGTTCTGGATCAGCTTGGATGAAGGCGTGCAGTTGGTGATTAAGGCGCTGCATGAAGCCAAAGGCGGCGAGACTTTTATTTCTAAAATTCCGTCGTTTCATATTACAGACCTGGCGCAGGCGATGGCGCCGCAGTGCCGCACGAAAGAGGTCGGTATCCGGGAAGGCGAGAAACTGCATGAAGTCATGGTGACGCCGGAAGATTCCGCTATGACTTACGAATATGAAAAGCATTACATTATCTACCCGCATTATAACTGGTGGGAGGAAAACCGTATCCTTCCGGGCGGCACAAAAGTCCAGGACGGTTTTGCATACAGCTCTGGGACAAATACACAGTGGCTGGGCACAGACGAGCTTCGCAAGCTGCTCCAGGGGATCAACGCACATTAACACAAACAGGGAAAGGGAAAAAACATGGGCTATCAAACAGAACAGGAAACCTTCTGGAGCGGAACCTTCGGAGACGAATACATAGAAAGAAACGCCTGCACACAGGAATTTCTGGCACCTGCGATCGGGCTGTACGCAAAGATCCTGGGCAAAACCGCAGGAATCCGAAGCGTGATTGAATTTGGCTCCAATATCGGGATCAATTTAAAAGCAATTAAACTGCTGCTGCCTGACATAAAGCCTGCCGCTATTGAAATTAACCATAAGGCTGCACAAACGTTAAAAGCAGATGCGTTTTTTAAAGACGGCGTCGACGTATTTGAAACATCTATTTTGGAATATACGCCTTGCAGCACGTATGACCTTGTATTAATCTCCGGCGTTTTAATCCATACAAATCCCGACGAGCTGCATCATGTTTATCAAAAGCTGTATGCTTCATCCGGTAAATATATCTGCATCTGCGAATACTATAATCCGACGCCTGTAGAGATTCCGTACCGGGGTTTTGGAGGGAAGCTGTTTAAGCGGGATTTTGCCGGGGAATTTTTAGACAACTATCCAGACTGCAAGCTTGTCGATTATGGATTTTCGTATCACAGAGATCCTGTCTTTCCAAGAGACGACGCGACATGGTTTTTACTGGAAAAAGCAGGGTAAACGGAGGATTTGGGACGTGGAAAATGCCGGAAAACAGATCTATCAGATTGCAGGCGAATTATTTCCGATCTGCCGCAGCATTACCGGAGACGGCGTGCGGCAGACGCTTCGGATTTTGCAGAAATGGGTGCCGCAGATCAAGATCAGTGAAGTGCCAAGCGGCACAAAAGTATTTGACTGGGAAATTCCAAAGGAATGGAATATTACGGAAGGATATATTGAAAACAGCCAGGGAAAGAGAATCATCGACTTTCAGGAAAACAACCTGCACATTATGGGATACTCTGTTCCTGTCGACCAGTATGTCACGCTGGAACAGCTAAAGGCACACCTTTACACAGAGCCTTCGCAGCCGGACGTGATTCCTTATGTAACCTCTTATTACCGGGAAAACTTTGGCTTTTGTATGAGCGAACGCCTGAAAAACAGCCTGCCGCAAGACACCTATCATATGGTTATTAAAAGCACGCTGACACCGGGCAGCCTGACTTACGGCGAGCTTGTCATACCAGGCGAAAGCAGTGAGGAGATCTTTTTTTCCACATACATCTGCCACCCTTCTATGGCAAACAACGAGTGTTCTGGCCCGGCGCTTGCCGTCTGGCTGGCGCGCTGGCTGATGCGCAAGCAGGCGAGGCGGTATACGTACCGATTTGTATTTGTACCGGAAACGATCGGCTCGATCTGCTACTTAAGCAGGCATAAGGACGAGCTGAAAGAGCGCGTAATCGCAGGCTTTAATCTCTCCTGCGTCGGAGACAGCCTGCAATATTCCATCGTGGAATCCCGCTACGGCAATACGCTTGCCGACCGCGCGCTGAAAAATATACTGCGCAGCCACTGTCCGCAGTTTCGCGTATATTCCTTTTTAAAACGAGGATCTGACGAGCGGCAGTATAACGCTCCCGGCATTGACCTTCCGGTCGTCAGCTTCTGCCGTTCCAAATATGGGGAATATCCGCAGTACCATACATCGGCAGACAATATGGACTTTATCTCGCCTGAAGGCTTTCAGGGCAGCTTTGAAGTGATGGCAAAGCTGATTGATCTGCTGGAAAACAACAGATGCTATCAGGTGCAGGTGCTGTGTGAGCCGCAGCTTGGCAGGCGCGGACTGTATCCGGCTGTCAGCAGGAAAGGACAGTATGATGCCGTATACGGCATGACAACCCTGATCGCTTACGCAGACGGGACAAACGACCTGATTGCTATCAGCGACCGCATAGGCTGTGCGGCTGATCTGCTGATTCCTGTTGTAAAACAGCTATCCGATGCGGGGCTGCTTGCGGATGCGCAGGAACAAAAGCATCCGTGTTCATCGTAGGCTTGTATATCACATCGTTCTAAAAGCAGCAGGACACATTGCAATCCTGTATACCATGTAGGAGAAAGAGCATGAAAGTACATTATCAACCAATCCGTCATGTAGGAGAAAGAACATGAAAGAACATCATAAACCAATCCGTCATGTACTGGAATTTATTGAAAGAGCAGCCGCACAGTATCCGTTGCAGCCTGCCTTTTCGGATTGCCATACCACAGTCACCTATGCGGAGCTGCTGGAACAGGTACAACGCATCGGCTATGGACTCGCCGTACATGTGCCAGAGATTCGGCACCCGATCGTCGTCTTTATGGAAAAATGCGTGGAATGCCTCGCCGCTTTTTTCGGCGTTGCCGCAAGCGGAAATTTTTACATATGTATAGACACTGCAATGGCGCCGGAGCGCATCCGCAGGATTTTGGACAGCCTAAAGCCCGCCGCTGTCATTGTAAAAGAACAAACCTCAGCTTCTGAAACGCTGTTTACGGAATATCCCGTCTATACGCTTGACTACCTGCTGCATCAGGACGCGGAACCGTCCGAGATTTGCAGGCGGCTGCAATCGATCCGCCGCACCATGATCGACGCCGACCCGCTGTATGTATTATACACTTCCGGTTCTACCGGCATTCCAAAGGGCAGCGTCATCAACCACCGGTCCGTGATTGCTTATGCGCAGTGGGCAAGCCGCACGTTTCAGTTTAGCCATACCACGGTTTTCGGCAGCCAGACGCCGTTTTATTTCAGTATGTCTGTGCTGGATATTTTCTGTACAGTATGCAGCGCGGCTACTTTGCAGATCATCCCGAAAAAGCTGTTTTCCTTTCCGGTCAGGCTGCTCGGCTATCTGAATGAAACAAACGTAAACACGATTTACTGGGTGCCTTCTGCACTGTCCATCGTTGCCGACTGGAAAGCATTGGATTATGGAAAGCTGCCGCGGCTTCATACGATCTTGTTTGCGGGCGAAGTCATGCCTACGAAACAGCTTAACGTCTGGCGCAGGCACCTGCCCGATGCAGTGTACGCCAATCTGTTCGGACCTACGGAAATAACAGATATCGGCTTGTATTATATTTTAAACCGGGAGTTTGCGGATGAGGAGCCGATTCCGATTGGAACGGCATGTGAAAATATGGACGCCTTTGCCGTTACAGAGTCCGGCGCTCCCGCGGCGCCAGGAGAGATTGGCGAATTGTATTTCAGAGGTACGTTTGTCGGCTGCGGCTATTATAACGACGCAGCAAAAACAAGCGAAGCATTTGTGCAGAATCCGCTGCATTCCAATTATCCCGAGACGGTGTACCGTACCGGAGACCTGGTGCGGCTGAACGAATACGGGGAATACCTGTATGCCGGGCGGAAGGATTTTCAGATCAAGCACCGGGGCTACCGCATCGAATTGGGCGAAATCGAAAGCATTGCCGGAGCCTGTGACAAGCTGCTGCGTGCGGTCTGCCTTTTTGACTCGGAAAAAGACCGGATTGTTTTGCTGTATCAGGGAAACGCCGACCAAAAAAAAATTCTCCTGTTTTTACAAAACTATCTGCCGTCTTATATGCTGCCGGATGAAATGATCAGCGTCCGTGCCATGCCTTTAAACGCGAACGGCAAGATCGATCGCCGGCTTTTGCAGCAGCAATATGTGGAGGAAAAAAACGTATGCAAGACCAGAAAATGACACAACTACATCAGCATATACCGCAGATCGATCCAAACGTCCCATTGGAATTAAATACGATTCTGCATCTGTTAAGCGAAATCCAGCCATTGGGAAGCTGGGAAGCGGATACGCTGTTATTTGAAAGCGGCTACATGGACTCTATTCTGATTTTTGACAAGCTGCTGCCCGCACTGGAAAACAGGTTCGCCATCGAAATCACGCCCTGGGAGCTGGTTCCAGAGCATTTTGACACACCAAACGCCATTTACCGCTATGTGAAAGGAAAGAAAGGACTATGACCAAACCATACCTGCCCTATCAGGAAATTGCCGCCGCTGTCGGCATCAGGCGGGGCGACCGCGTTTATCTGTCCTCAGATGTGCTGGCGCTCGCCTGGACTGCAAAGCAGCATGGAGAGCATTTTTCCGCGGACGCCCTGATCGACAGCTTTCAAAAACAGATCACCGAAGAAGGCACGCTGCTGATCCCAACCTTTCATTTTGATTTCAGCAATCAGGGCAGTTACGATTACAGGAATACGCCCTGCACAGCAGGCGCTTTGGGCAACGCGGCATTACAGCGCGCAGATTTTAAACGAACCGCGCATCCCATGCATTCCTTCTGCGTATGGGGCAGGGATCAGAAAATGCTGTGCGCCATGCACAACAGCAATTCGTTTGGCTGCGATTCTCCGTTTGCTTATATGCATCACAACCATGTCATTCAAATCATGCTCGGCACAGATTATCAGCGCAGCATGACATTTGTGCATTATGTGGAAGCTATGGCGGATGTGCCGTATCGGTTCCTAAAATCGTTTACAGGCACCTATATCGATGAAAACGGCACAGCATTCACCCGCACCTATGAATATCCGGCAAGAAACCTGTCATTGGGAAGTACGGAGCAGTTTAACCGGATTGGACAGCGATTGGAGGAAGCAGGAATCGCACAACGCTTTGTCATCAACGGCATTTCCATCCAAAAGGTGGACCTGACAGAAAGCTACCCGCTTATTTATCACGATGCAGCATACAACAGATGCCGGAACCTGTACGATTTTACTATAGACCGCGCGCAAATCTGGACGTAAAGGAGGACGCAGACATGGAACTTGGAACAAGCCAAAATGCGGCTGCATGGACAGAGGTCTATCAAAGGACTTCTTTTGGCAACCATTACCCCACCGACGGGCTGGTCAGCCTGTACCACCATTTTATCAAGCCGGAGCTTGCCGGTCGCAGCCGCCCTGTCAAAGTGCTGGACTTTGGATGCAGCCACGGCGCGAACGCCGTATTTTTTGCTGAACTGGGATTTGATGTGTATGGAATCGATATCTCGAAGGATGCGGTTGACTACTGCATTCAAACGCAGGGATTTGACGAACGCCATTTCCTGGCATGTGATATTTTAGGCGGCAATGTATCGATCCGGGAGCTGTATGGGACGTTTGACCTGATTGTTGCATCCGAATGCCTTTATTATTTTTCGCAGGCGGACTTTGACGCGCTGCTTCAAAATTTTTATGAATGTATGGAGGAAGGCGCCGTCCTTTATGCAAATATGCACACCTGGAATCATCCGCTGTACAGGGACTACCAGACGGCAGCCGCGAACCAGGAAGGGCTGATCGAAATTCCCGCATCCGGCATGGCAGACCTGCCTCTTAAGGTACGCATTGTAAACGATAAACAGGAAATGCGGCAGCTCTTTGCGATGTTTCAGGAAACGGCGGTGCTGCGTTCCATACTGGAACTGGAATCAGAAGTCGAAACACTGCATTTTATTGGGAAAAAAATACATGAATGAATTTTTAAGATACGCGGCAAAAGACGATATCGATTTGCTGTTTGAATGGGCAAATGACAAAGAGACACGGCAAAATTCGTTTACTGCAAATCAAATCTCTTATCAGGAACATCAAAAATGGTTTTCCAAAATGCTTTCAGATCCTTCCTGTATGCAGTTTATTTATATGGCAGGAGATCTTCCCGTTGGACAGATCCGGCTCTCTGTGGAGGGAGACACGGCTGAAATAAGCTACAGCGTGAATCCTTCCTTCCGTAAAAAGGGCTATGGAAAAAAGATGCTTTCTGCTTTGCAGCGGAAAATCAAAGCCGATCATCCCGGAATACGCAAATTAACCGCAAAAGTAAAACCAACGAATGAAACATCAAAAAAAATTTTTACAACTGCCGGATTTAGCCAAACATATGAATCATATGAAATAATATTGGATAAAACCGAAGATCTGTACGAAATCAACGGAACGGCATCGTTTGAGACTGCAAACGACAACGCACAGGAAGGGAGCTACCAGCTTGAACCAAAAAATACAAATAGGAACCCATGATCTTAGTGACGACAGCCCTGCCTATATTGTCGCAGAACTGTCAGCCAACCATAACGGCAGCCTTGCACGCGCCAAGCAGATTATCGCCGCGGCAGCAGACGCAGGCGCAGACGCCGTAAAGCTACAGACTTATACGCCGGACACCATCACAATGGAAAGCCATGCACAATATTTCCACGCACATGGGCTTTGGGAAGGGCAGACTTTATATGAACTGTACCAGCAGGCATATACCCCCTGGGAATGGCACAAAGAACTAATCGCGTATGCCGCAGACAAAGGGCTGGACTGCTTTTCCTCCCCTTTTGACCCAACCGCCGTGGATTTTTTGGAACAGCTTGGCGTTCCTGCTTATAAAGTGGCGTCGTTTGAAATCAATGACCTTCCCCTGCTAAGAAAAATAGCAGCAGCCAAAAAACCTGTGATTTTGTCAACAGGCATCGCCTGGCTGGAGGACATTGACCTTGCCGTACGGACATGCCTGAATGAAGGCAACGAACAACTGATGCTGTTAAAATGTGTCTCGGCATACCCGGCTCCTTTTGAACATATGAACCTGCGCAACCTGCCGCAGATACATCAGACGTTCGGCTGTCTGACCGGATTGTCCGACCATTCTCTTGGAGACGAAGCCGCCATCGCAGGCGTCACGCTCGGAGCAAAGATGATCGAGAAGCATCTGACACTAAACCGTGCCGACGGCGGGCCTGACGCCGCATTTTCCATGGAACCCGGCGAGTTCGCGCAGATGGTAAAAAAGATCCGCAACGTAGAAGCCGCTTTGGGCAGCGCAGCCTATACGCTGAACGCAGATCAAATCAAGAGCCGCAAAGATTCGCGCTCTTTGTTTATTGCTGAAAACATGAAAAAAGGAGACTTTTTTTCCACAGAAAACCTAAAGTCTGTCCGCCCGGGTGTCGGGCTGCATACAAAATATTTCAGCCAGCTTTTAGGTCAGCGTGCCGCCTGTGGCCTAACAAAAGGCACACCAATGGCATGGAACTATATCGACTGGAACGGCAAGCCGCAGGAGCAGGGAGAATCCACATGAAAAAAACCAGAATCGCAATTATTACAGCAAGAGGCGGAAGCAAGCGCATTCCAGGCAAAAATATCAAATCCTTCTGCGGCAGGCCCATCCTTGCATATTCGATCGAAGCTGCTTTGCAAAGCGGTTTGTTCCAGGAAGTAATGGTATCCACAGACAGCCTGGAAATCGCAGAAACCGCTAAAAAATACGGCGCACAAGTACCCTTTTTGCGCAGCAGCAAAAACGCGGATGACTATGCCACAACCGCAGACGTTCTATTAGAAGTTCTGCATCAATACATGGAAATCGGCAAATGCTTTGACTACCTGTGCTGCATTTATCCGACCGCGCCGTTTGTTACGGCAAAAAAGCTAAGATCCGCGATGCAGCTTATGGAAACCTGCCATCCAGCAGCGGTATATCCGGTCGTTGCCTATTCCTATCCCCCGCAGCGATGCTTTGTGATGGACAGCCGGCACTGTCTGGAATACAAATACCCGGAATACATACAGGCACGGTCACAGGATTTGGAAACGCAGTATCACGACGCGGGACAGTTTTATATTTATCAAACCTCTGCCTACTTAAAAAATCAAGGCAGGATCACAAAGGACATTCTGCCGATCGTATTATCTGAGCTGGAAGTACAGGATATTGATTGTGAAACAGACTGGAAGCTTGCCGAATTAAAGTATCAGATGTGTGCAGGAATCAACGGCTGATATACAAATATGATCCATCCAGCCTATTTATCTTAAAAAGGGCTGGATGGATCATAAAAGCATTTCTAGGCAAAGGTGTTTCTGACACTTAACGAAGTTTTTTCCTGATCTTTTGATATGTCATCGTCCCTGTGATATTTTTAAATTTCCCTGATATGATATAAGAAAGATACTTTTCCTCTGAAATTTCCTTTTTTCCATAATAGTACGTCGGCTGATCTGTATATTCATTTTCTTCCGGCATCCCATTGTGGTTTTGATCGATAAAAAACACTTCTTTTAGATTTTTGGGATATACGCTTACCATTTTGCCGTCCTTGATCCTTTCATAAGTCGTATAATGTACCGCCCCTGCAAAATCACTGTTATAATTGCGCAGGCAATTTTTCTTCGGAAGATACTCATATCCCGCATTTCCCATTGCACCGTATCCCCATTTGTCCATAACCGCATGTACTTTTCCTTCTTCTTTGTCATACGTATACATGCTGACCCAGTATCCATCCAGCCCTGCGACAAGCTCTGGAATCGAATCCTCGTCAAAGTAAATGAGGGCGTAGGTATATGCTTGATATGGCATAAATTCTGACGTATCCTGTGCTTTTTGCTGTTTATCTTCCTGATGCAGTTTTTTGATGATTCGCATATATGCGTCTTTCCATGCTGTATCCTGTATTGCTTTTCCATATGCCGAGACAGGGTGCTTTTGCGCGGTGATGCCTGCAAAACAGATGGTAAAGCTTAACAAGGTAATCAGAACATTTTGTAAATGGGGTTTGATTTTCATGTTGTTTTTTCCTTTCGTATTTTTCCTTAAGGTGGCTGTTACAATTTTATCATAATATATGCTTTGGTTGCAACTGGATGAGTTAAAGTTTAAGCTTGGGGAATTAAAAATATTTCTTGGGGCAATATGGCAGGATTTTTATTGGGGCGGCTAATTTGGGGGTTGTGTTGTATTTTTGTGAATATGAGGACGCTGGGAGAGGGGATGGGCACGCCCTGGCTTCGCCCGTTCCAGAAGGTTAAGAAGCCCTAAGCATCCTGCGGGAAGCTGTGGCACCGTCCGGGCGCGGCACCTAGTTCGCCCTGGCGTTCCGCCAGCAGCTAAAGGTGCCGCTTGGCTTCGCCCCTGCTTTTGTTCAGCAGGATGCTAAGGGCTTCTAAACCTTCTTACAAGGGCGAAGCCAGGGCGTGCCCATCCCCTCTCCCGGCTGGTTTTCGTATGTTCTGCAAAGAATAGCGGTGACTTTCAAAATAGCTATAGCTAATTCGCCAGCTTCAAGTTTCTTTATGAAATCTCATTGTTTCAACACTTGAAAAACAACTGAAAAATTCGTAAAATAAACTAGAGAATATGCTGCCGTTTTTGCAGGAGGGACGCCGCATATGCGCTAACATTACTGAAACCAGCTTATAGAGTGGGTTTGGTAGAAATCAGTTTAACGTAAGCATCATTTTTATCCAATCATAGCGTTATTTTTAGAAAATTCTGAGTAAATGAAAAAGCCGAAAACCCTTAATTTATCAGCATTCCAGAAATGTTAGCTCATATAGAGGAACGCCGGGAGAGAAAAAGGGATCGGCACACCCTGGCTGGTTTTTGCAAGTGCTGCAAGCAATAAGCTGTCACTGATTTTATCAAAGCAGCAAGATGCGTAACCGCTCGCTGTGGAGTATGTCCACTTGGAGCTTGCGATAACCAGCCGGAGGAAGGGGAGCGGGGCTTGCTTCCTGTGACTGTGGA
>CAMUPC010000086.1 GCA_947090545.1 uncultured Eubacterium sp.
ACATTTTGGAACCGGAACAGGAAGCAAGCCCCGCGCCCCTTCCTCCAGCGTCCCTGTATGCGCAAAAATACAACACTTGACCAAAACCGCTGCCATTTCGATTCACCCACGTCAGCATATCCCATACCAGAAGAAATTGACCCGCCCGCCAAATAAATCTGGTATATATTCCTCCGATCTATTCCCACGTTTATTCTATCATTCCGCACAATTTGTCTTGACATTTCCAAAATCTTATGCTATTTTATAAAAAATTCAGATCTCACAAATAGATTTCACACAACTTATGATCCGAACTTCGTTTAATTTACATACAATGATTAAGAACAGGAGAAACAAAATGTCAAATCTTAACAGCATAGCAATGATTCTGGTTATCGTGATTTTTATGCAGCAGATTTTTCAATATACGGTCAAACGCACATTTGGATGAAAGCGGACAGCAGCCTAAATTTCATCCAGCCCGGCAGTCTGTAGGAACCCGCATGGCCGTAAGATGAGAAGTCTTCGTTTGCCATGCGGTAATCAGGAAAGAAGGAGAACCGCATTGCACATACACAGTGGTGTATCAGGCAGCGCGGTTCTTTTTTTATTAGCAAACATGCAGATACGAGAAGGAGGAGCTAGTTATGGATGCAGTAAGGGTAACGGATTTATCGAAAACGTTCCTGGTAAAGCGCAAGGAAAAAGGCATGAAAGGAAGTATCCGGGCGGTGTTTCATCCGCAGGTGGAAAAGATTCGGGCGGTGGACGGGATCTCTTTTACGGTCAAAGAGGGGGAAATGCTTGCTCTGATCGGCCCGAACGGAGCGGGGAAGAGTACAACGATCAAGATGCTGACAGGCATTCTGTATCCAGACGGCGGAAGCATCGAGGTGCTTGGCATGAACCCGGTGAAAAAAAGGAAGCGGCTTGCCTATGAGATTGGAACTGTCTTTGGGCAGAAGGAACAGCTTTGGACACATCTGACTGCCTATGATAATTTTCGCTTTTTCGCCGCGATTTATGACCTGACAGAGCAGGAAGCGGAGGCGCGTATCCGGGAGCTTTCCAAGGTGTTTGAGCTGGGGGAATGGATCAACACGCCGGTCCGCAGCCTTTCGTTAGGGCAGCGTATCCGCTGTGAGATCGCGGCGGCGCTGATCCATAAGCCGAGGGTGTTATTTTTAGATGAGCCGACGATCGGGCTGGACCCGGTTGTAAAAGAAAATGTCCGTTCGCTGATTCAAAAAATGAACGAGGAGCTGCATATGACGATTTTTTTAACGAGCCATGACATTGGGGATATCGAAAGGCTTTGCAGGCGGATGATGATTGTAAATTCCGGGCGGATTGTGCTGGATGCCCCGATGGAACAGATGGAGCAGCTTAAATTACAGGAGGATACTTCGCTGGAAGCGCTGATTATGGATATCTACAAATCGTGCCAGGCGTAAAGGAGAGAGGAGGGGAGTTTCGTTTATGAAAAAATACAGGGTTATTTACCGTGCCGTTTGGATGGAAAACCTACAGTATGCGGCACAGATTGCAGCGGGATATATCAGTTATTTTATCTTTATCTTTGTATTGGCCAAGCTCTGGAGCGCGATGTATGAGGTGCCGGGGGAGCGGATTTCGGGTTATACGAGGGAGCAGATGATCTGGTATGTGATGATGACGGAGATGATCTGGTTTGCCGCGGGCTCCGCAACGGTTACCAGAGAGGTGTCCGAGGACATTCGCAGCGGGAACATTGCGTACCTGTTAAACAAGCCGTATCATTATACGCTGTACATTCTTACCAAATATACCGGTGAATGGAGTGTCAGGCTGCCAATGTACGCGGGCTTTGCGGCTGCCTTAGGCGTGGCGATAGTCGGCGCTCTGCCGGGATTTTGTATCCAGTCGCTTGTGCTGGCGCTGCCCTGCTTTTGCCTGGGCATTACGATTCACGCGGTATATAAGCTGTGTATCAGCCTGCTTTCCTTTTGGATCGAGGATTCCAATCCGTTTCAGTGGCTGTATGACAAGGCAATCCTGGTCGTTGGCACGCTTTTTCCGATCGAAATTTTCCCGGCAGGCTTGCAGTCCGTGATAAAGCTGACGCCGATTTATACCGTATGCTATGGCCCCGCAAAGCTGATTGTGGATTTTCGTATGGAAAAATATATAGAAATTGTACTGGCGCAGGCGGTATATCTGGCGGCAGGCTGCGGGCTGATGTTTTTGATGTATGCAAAGGGGGCGAAGAAGCTGTATGTTAACGGCGGTTAAAAACCAGGGGCGGGTATGCCTGCTTTCCTTCCAATATAATATGATGCGGGAGATGTTAAACAAGGTTACGTTTTTGACTAATATCGGATTTATGATGTTAAATAACGCGGCATTTTTGATCCAGTGGATGATCCTGTTTCAGTTAAAAAAAGAGATCGGGGGCTATACGATCCGGGAAGTTATGCTGCTTTGGGCGCTTGCCGCGGGCAGCTATGGGCTTTCCAGGATCTTTTGTGCACGTGCCTTTGCACTGCCGGAGCTGATTATCAACGGGAAGCTGGACGCCTATCTGGTTATGCCCAAAAACGTGCTGTTAAGTGTGATTACGTCAGCTACAAATACGTCGGCAATCGGCGATTTGCTGTATGGGATCGTAGTATTTTGTGCCTTTTGCTTTCGTCCAGACAGGCTGCTGCTGTTTTTGTTCTTTACCCTGACCGGAGCAGTGATTGTAACAGCATATGCCGTGCTGATGGGCAGCCTGGCGTTTTGGTTTGTCCGTGCAGAAGCGTTTAGCTATCATATGATCAACGGAATGATCAGCTTTTCTACGTATCCAGACGGCATATTTGATGGAACGGCACGATTCCTGCTCTATCATGTGATTCCGGTCGGCATGGCGGTCTATCAGCCGGTGCATCTGATAATGAATTTTGAACCTGGCGGCATGTTCGCGGTAGCGGGGTATGCGCTGTTGCTCCTGATCATTTCAGCCGTTGTGTTTTACAGGGGGCTTAGAAGGTATGCTTCCGGCAATCTGATGGGAGCGCGGATGTAAGCAGGAGATTTTTTACCTGCAATTTGGAATTATATCAATCGATAAATCATACCACGATGGATGGCAAACAAAAAATGCACATGCTCATAACGATTGTCGTATCCCGTAACAAACAGGAATGCTGATCGTTATGAGAAGATGCTTTTTTTGTGGTTAATCTAAAGCCTTAAGTCTATTTTTGGCAATATCGCACCAGTGTTTTTCAAGTTCGATGCCAATCCATCTAATCTGATGGCCTTGCTTGTTCAACTTTTCACAACAAACGCCTAATGTACCAGAACCGTGAAATGGGTCTAATATTGTGCCTTCATAGAATCCATCTGCGTTTTTCGGACAAAATGCCTTTATGATTTCAGTAATCAATGATTCAGGCTTTTGAGTGGGATGTGGTGTTTTTTCGTTCTGAAACAGTTTTCCCGCAAGTGTAGGAAACGCCCATACATCTCCACGCATTGCTCCTAGGGGATTAGGCTCCCATTTTATCCGTTCGCCTTTAGAGTTCTTATAATAAACAGGATTCTTTAATCGATCTGAGCTTTTATATGGTATGCGGACATCGTCGACATTATAAACCCATTTCTTAGGAGATTTTGAAAACCAAAGAAAGGGTTCATATTGAGTCAGTGGTGCTGTGGTAATCCGACTAAATCCGTTTTCATAATGCCATATATTCATACGCCGATAGTTCAGCCCTACCTCATACATAATTGACTGAATGAAGCCAATGTAGTGATGGATTCCAAACCATATGATACTGCCATTAGGAACAAGTAAATCCCTGCATAGCTTTATTCTTTTTTTTGAAATTGTTAGAAAATCCTCCAAGGATAGTTTGTCACTGTTGTTCCCAAAATTTTTATTAAGATTATAAGGTGGATCTGTTAATACGAGATCAACCTTGATTCCAGTATCTAACATTTCTTGGAGAAGGGCGTCGGAATCCCCGCAAATAAGTCCATTATAATTTTCTGCCATCGCTGCTTAATCCTTTCTAAAAATCAGTATATACTGATGATGGATGTTTTCCACATAGGCAAAAGGGTAGCCGTAAGGCAAAAGAGTCTTGTGGTTTTGAAGAAGGACCTTAACACCTTGCAAAGTAATTTTATAACCATCGACAGTTGATCTGTGATTTAAGGCTTGGATTAAATCACTGTGGAAACTGATAAATTCGGACTTATTCCTAAAGTCCGATACAACCAAACACATATATTTTTTCTGCCTTAGAAGCCTTCCGCATTCAAGAAAAACTTCATCAACGAGGATGCGAAGGAACTCTTCGTAACTTCCTATATTTGCGAGGTCATTCTCATCGTTATCGGAGTAGTTTGTAGCAAGGTTATTTGCCAGTCTTTCTTTTTTTACTTTGTAGTCAGCCTTTTTATTCAGGATTGACCAATAGGGAGGACTCGTAACCATGAAATCAAAAGAGCAGGCATCTAATTTCTTTAACTCATTACGCGTATCGCCGAGAATAAATGTATGTTTTTGGGATGCTCCTTCATTGACCTCTGTTTCAAGCCGTTCAATAGCTAAGTCATGCCATTTCTTTTGAAGTTCAATACTTGTGCAAATGCGTCCTTCAAGTTCACACGCTTTGGCAGTTGAACCTATTCCGCCAAAAGGATCAAGAACCTTCATTCCTTTTTTCGTAAAGAAAGTAACAAGATGTGAGATGTCCTGATAGGAAAAAGGAGCAGGGTGTTGACGCTCGATCTGTGCGTGTGGGTGTTTTGCACCGAGTCCTTTTTGATAAAAGAAACTTTTTGTTTCTGGAAGCCACTGTGAACCATTTAAATCGTTTAATGGGTTTCGAGGATCGACAGGTTTGTTGTCAGCTACCACCTCGGTGCAGGATTTCGCTTCGCTTTCATCAATAGAGATCTTTTGAACAGTGCTCTCGCCGGTATCTTCTATGATCTCCCTAGATGTTATATCAAATTTCATCTGATAAGGATTTTGAGGAGCAATAATGCCACGGCTTTTCTCTTTGTATTCTTCTAATTGATTCACAGGAAACCGACGTTGTCCTCCAGGTGTTTTGGATGGCTGGAGGATTCCTCGATTCACCATTCTGTAGATGGTCGAAATGCTCACGCCGAGTATTTCGGCTGCTTGCTTTGTACCAACTATGGTTTCGGACATAGTTTCGTTCCGCCTTTCTGCATAGAAATAATAATTGCAACTTCATAATAATAACATGGAAAGCAACAATTGTCAACACTATTCAACTATATTCATTTTGTTGACATTTTTATTATTTCATTGGCTCCATTATTCCAAGTGTTTTGTCGCTTATTGGAATATCATCGCAGTCAACTTGGACGCAGAGTATCTGCCTTAAGTCCATATTGTCATAGTCGATGTAATAACGATCTTCTTCTGGTTCAAAAATGCAGCCGTTCCATAATAGAAACATCAAAGCTCCGACGGTTATTGTTCCGATTTTTATTCCTTCAACAATTTTCACATCACGCACCACTTGCCAATATCCCTGCCGTGCATTGGGTAATTGTAAACAGATGACAAGGGCTTTGTTATTGTGTTTATGCACGCCATATCGAGTATTAAGAACGGCGATGTCATCAAGGATTCCTCTGGATGCATCAAGGGTGTCTCTGCCAAATTCAACTTCAACAGCACCAAATGAACCATTGAGAGATGAGTATACCGCATCCATTCTTGTATAAACATCTCCTATTCTTCGCATAGCGCATTTACATCCTAAGGCAATTAGAAGGTTTCTTCCGATCATGTTATGGTAATTGTTTTTGAGATGGAAGAGTTTGTCGTATATAGTCTCGAAAAGACGATCAGAGGCATTGAGAGATACTCCTGTTCGTGGAACATCTATTAACTTTTCGATTTGACTGAGATGGACAGCATGTGTCTTTGAATCTGCTTTTCTACGTTCAGTAATTTTTTCTTGCAAGGCGTTAACCATTAGTTTGCCACGGTTCGAGAAATACAATGCTCCCACCGGACAACGACTAACACAAATGCCGCAGTTCATACATTTTTGCGAGTCGATAAGCGGAGCAGATGCAGAATTATCCCAGGTAATTGCCTCAACAGGGCAAGCATGAACTGATTGATCATTCGGGAAACCATCAACTTGAGGGCATTGTATTTCTCCTTCAGAAAAGAACATGCACCTTGGATTTGTACATCCGAGACAGCCAATATGACATTCATCACCGTTTCTAAAATGTGCGGTGCCAGGAACGCCTTGACGTATTTCAAGTGCAAAGGGTATTTCTTTAAGAATGGATAGGTTCTGCCTGTTTGAAACCTCTTTAAATACTTGCATTTACGAATCCCTCCAGTTGATACAATTTCTCTTTCTCAAAGCCCTTGCCATCGATAAGGATGCTTATAGCAAGCGATAATAAGGACTTTAAATCTATTACGCCGATTCTATATCCATAGGTTTCTTTAAAATCTAAAATCAGTCGGGTTACCTCTGCACGTTCATTAGGCAAATAGTAGCCAACTGCTAATGTGGAGACATCGGGAGCGGTTATATGTGTTTTGCGTGACAAAAGTACGATCTTATTTTCAAGAGCTTGTCTAATTGCTTTGATGGAGAGGTGCTGTTCTTCAGTCGGCGATTTTATTTCTATGGGAATGCTTCTTTTTGGATCGTCAATAATCGCATCCCAACGGGCGCCATTATCTCCGGGTCGGGAAAAAGAACAATCAAACCCCATTATTTTAAAAAGTGTGGCTATAAGTGGGTAGAAAGTTGTTTGGGTAGCATCTATGTAATAATTAAAAAGAGAGTTCACAATTGAACGGCTATCATTTCCTGCTTCAACCATCTGATTGACTCTTTGTAAAAGCTCTCTGTCTTCTGGCGAAGTCAGTAGTTCTGTGGTTGAATTTTCTGGAATGTTTAATTTCCAAATCTGAGTGTTGTAAAGGGACTCGCGTTCTTTAACAGAACTATCAAATGTATCAATATGATGTTGAGATTCGATACCGGACCCCATTTTAAATCCAAGAGCTTCTTCAACCTGAGTGCGGCGGATTGTTTGCGCAGGAGAGAAAAGCAAATCTTTGTCGTTGATTATTTCTTTACATTGTTTTTTATCTGCAACCATTGAATTTTGGACAGCAGACATATCATAGCCAGATCTAAGCAGCATGGAATATGTTCCAAGCCTAATGAGAGAGCGTTGTGTATGTTCGTCCAGCTCGATATACTTGTCAAGTCGGAGATCATACATATCTCGAACACTTTCATAAGTTTCAATCCCATAATTTGTTATCTTCAAACATGACATTGACTTGCCATATAGAGATTTGTTCTGAACAGATTCTACCCAATTACAGCTTTTCATAAAAGCGATTGGAAGTCTCGTGCAGTTATCAACAGGTTTAGGTTTCATACCGAGGCTTGCGGCTAATTCCTCAAAGGCGTTTTTTAATTTTTTGTAATCTCCTCTTAAAGACTTGATGTTTTGAATCATTGTCCTGTATGCCTTTTCATCCTCGTCATTGATACTCATAGGGCCAAGGCATAGTTCGTGTTTATACATAATACCGTCTAAGTCGATGAAAGAGCGTAACGCACATTTAAAGAAACGTATTTTTTCATCGTATCGCATTTTATCAGTTAACTGTGTTGGGTTATTAATACCAAGAACGCACTGTTCATAAAGTTTGGAGCAATCTCCAGTAGATAGAGCGACATGGACGCCAATATATGTGAATACGAGTGGATATGAGGATTTCTCCTTGTATGGGGTAACCCATCCAAGCATACGAAAAACCTCTGCATACATTTTTGCATTCATCAAAGCGGAGTTCATGCTTTCTTGATCGGTATTGCTTAAACGAAGAGCATCGTCTCCTGCATATCCATAAGCTGTCATGAGTCTGCCTTGAGCAATCACGACCGCCATATCTTCCAAAGTAAAATATGCTTGACCGTGCAAGGCTTTGTACAGTTGCTTTATAACCTGAACCTGAGTTGAATATTGGGTTCCGGGATTCCTAAATCTTATCATGAGATAATTCCTCCTGCGCCACGAGATAGAGCCTGTAAAACAGGCCTATGCTGAAGCGTTTTTTATTTTCCGTTTTTAACTGTTTTCATGATGGCAGGGGTCTCCGCACAGGCTTCTCGCGAAAGACTACATATCGTTATATCACAAGTCTGTAGAAAAATCTACAGTTTCTGCGAAAAAAGTTTTTGCGAACGTAGACGAAAAATCGGAAAGACAAATTTTTGATTCACAGGTGCAAGCTGGAATGATATACGTGTACTTGTTAGTATTTATAATCGGGAAACCATAGGCTACACAGGAGAACATAAAACAGCAGGGTTTGTCCATGCATGTCCAGCAATTGCCCACCGAAAAACACCTCAAACGCTTGACATCATGTATCGCGAAAAGTATAATTAAGGGCATTCAAACGCATGAAAGACAGCAATGAAGGAGGAAAAGACGATGTCTTTAGTGAAAAAGCCGGTCAACGGCATGAAGGATATTTTACCATTAGAAATGCAGATCCGCGATTATGTACAGTCGGTCATTAAAGAAACATACCGCAGCTTTGGTTTTACACCGATTGAGACGCCTTGCATGGAGCATATCGAAAACCTGTCCAACAAGCAGGGCGGGGAAAACGAAAAGCTGATTTTTAAAGTGTTAAAGCGCGGGGAAAAGCTGCGCCTGGATACGGCGCAAAGTGAGGGCGACCTGGTGGACTTTGGGATGCGCTACGACCTGACCGTTCCGCTTGCGCGTTTTTATGCCAGCCATGCAAATGACCTGCCGTCGCCGTTTAAGGCGCTCCAGATCGGCAATGTGTGGCGTGCGGACAGGCCGCAGCGGGGGCGTTACCGCCAGCTTATGCAGTGCGATATCGATATCCTGGGCGAACCGTCGAATTTAGCGGAGATCGAGCTGATTCTTGCGACGACGATGACGCTTGGCAGGCTTGGCTTTCGGGGCTTTGAGGTACGGATTAATGAACGCAGGATTTTAAAAGCGATGGCGGCGTACAGCGGGTTTGCGCAGGAAGACTATGATACGGTATTTATTATATTGGACAAAATGGATAAGATCGGCATGGAAGGCGTAGTGGCGGAGCTTGCGCAGGCTGGCTTTGCAAAACAGTCGGTAGAGACGTATATGGAGCTGTTTGCCGGCGTGCAGAAAGCACAGGACGGGATTTCCTATCTGGCGGATACACTCGGCGAGTATTTGGAAGCCGACGTCGTAAGCAGCATGAAGGAGATCTCAGAAAGCGTCAACGCATGTAAGGCAGCGGAGTTTGCGCTTGTGTTTGACCCGACGTTAGTGCGCGGCATGTCCTATTATACGGGGACAATTTTTGAGATCGCCATACCGGAATTTGGTGGGAGCTGCGGCGGAGGCGGGCGTTATGATAAAATGATCGGCAATTTTACCGGAAAGGACGTGCCGGCGTGCGGATTTTCGATCGGCTTTGAGCGGATTATCCTGCTTCTTTTGGAAAGCGGGTTTGAAGTACCGCAGCAGCCGAAGAAAACGGCATATTTAATCGAAAAGGGCTATCCGGGCGAAAAGCTGGCGCAGGTAATCGCGCAGGCGCAGGAAGCAAGGAAGGACGGGCAGCAGGTGCTTGTTGTGCGTATGAATAAAAATAAAAAGTTCCAAAAAGAGCAGTTGTCAAAAGAAGGCTATGAGGAATTTGTAGAATTTTTTAACCGTTAACGGACAGGAGACAGAACCGTTTCTGTCAGTGCAGAAACAGCAGAAAAAAGAGGAGGAGTTTCATCATGGGAGAATCCATGCAGGGGCTGCACAGGTCCCACAGATGCACAGAAGTATCGAATCAAATGATCGGCGAGAAAGTAACCGTAATGGGATGGGTGCAAAAGAGGCGTAATCTCGGCAGCCTGATTTTTATAGATTTAAGAGATCGCACAGGAATCCTACAGATCGTATTTGACGAGGAAAGTGTAGGAGCGGACGGGTTTGCAAAAGCAGGCACGCTGCGCAGCGAATATGTGGTTGCGGTAACCGGAACGGTAAACAGGCGCAGCGCGGCAGTCAATGACAGCCTGAAAACCGGAGACATTGAAGTTCTTGCAGACAGCCTCCGCATTTTGTCAGAGTCTGAGACGCCGCCGTTTCCGATCGAAGAAAACAGCCAGACCAAGGACGAGCTGCGCTTAAAGTACCGGTATCTGGATCTGCGGCGCCCGGATTTGCAGCGCAATCTTATGATGCGCAGCAGGGCAGCTTCCTTGATCCGCGGTTTTATGGAGAAGGAAGGGTTTTTAGAAATCGAAACGCCGATGCTGCAAAAGTCTACGCCGGAGGGGGCAAGGGACTATCTTGTTCCAAGCCGTGTGCATCCGGGCAAGTTTTATGCGCTGCCGCAGTCTCCGCAGCTATTTAAGCAGCTTTTGATGTGCTCTGGCTATGACCGCTATATCCAGATTACTCGATGCTTCCGCGACGAGGACCTGCGCGCCGACCGCCAGCCGGAATTTACACAGATCGATATGGAGCTGTCTTTTGTAGATGCAGAAGATGTTATGGACGTTAACGAGCGTATGCTCCAATATGTATTTAAAGAAGCAGTCGGCGTGGAAATCAGCCTGCCGCTGCCTAGAATGCCTTGGAAGGAAGCAATGGACAGGTTTGGCTCGGATAAGCCGGATACCCGTTTTGGCATGGAGCTTACCGATGTGTCGGACGTTGTTGCCGGCTGCGGATTCGGCGTATTTACAGGCGCGCTGGAAAACGGCGGCTCGGTACGCGGCATCAACGTCAAAGGGCAGGGAGCCATGCCGCGCAAAAAGATCGACAAGCTGGTGGAGTTTGCCAAAGGCTACGGCGCAAAAGGGCTTGCATATCTGTGCGTCAATGACGACGGCACTTATAAATCGTCGTTTGCAAAATTTATGTCAGAAGATACGCTGCACGCGCTTGCGCAAAAAATGCAGGCACAACCTGGCGACTTGCTTTTATTTGCGGCAGACCAGAATAAAATCGTCTGGAACGTATTAGGAGCACTGCGCCTGGAAATGGGAAAAGAGCTTGGGCTGATGGATGAAAACCAGTACAATTTCCTCTGGGTTACCGAATTTCCGTTACTGGAGTGGTCTGACGAAGAACAGCGCTATATGGCGATGCACCATCCGTTTACGATGCCGATGGAAGAGGACTGGGACAAGATTGATTCAGCGCCGGGCGAGGTACGCGCCAAAGCCTACGATATCGTGCTAAACGGCACAGAGCTTGGCGGCGGTTCTGTCCGTATCCACAGAAACGACATTCAGGAAAAAATGTTTGAGGTGCTAGGCTTTACAAAAGAAAAAGCATGGGAAAACTTTGGATTCCTGCTGAGCGCGTTCCAGTACGGAGTGCCGCCGCACGCAGGGCTTGCGTATGGGTTTGACCGGATGATCATGCATATGGTGCACGCAGATTCGATCCGTGATGTGATTGCCTTTCCAAAGGTCAAGGACGCCTCAGACCTGATGTCGGAAGCGCCGGAAGCGGTAGGCAGGGCACAGCTTGATGAGCTGGGGCTTCGGATCGCTGATTTGCAGGAGGAGTAGAAGGAGCGGCATTTTATGGGGATATACGTCAATCCGGGGAATGTGTTATTTCAAATGTCCCGTTTTTCAGAGATTTATGTAGATAAAAGTATGTTAATCTCAAAAATGAACAGAGTATACCGGACAGAAAAACGGTTTGTCTGTGTCAGCCGGCCGCGCCGTTTTGGGAAGTCGATGGCGGCAAATATGCTGACGGCATATTATAGCTGCGGATGTGATTCCTCCCAGTTGTTTGCAGGATTAAAAGTCTGCGGGGAAGCATTTTATAAGGAACATTTGAACAGGCACCAGGTAATACGGATCGATGTGCAGCGGTTCTTAGATACGGAAAAAGATCTGGATTCATTTCTTGCAAAGATGGAGCGGTGCATAGTAGCAGAGCTGATACAGGAATTTCCAGAATGCACGGGGCTTTTGCCGGATTGTAAGCTAAAGGATGTTTTGGCGGACATCTTTTTGCAGACAGCAAAAGGCTTTGTATTTATGATTGATGAGTGGGACTGTGTATTTCGGATTGCCAAAAACCGGAAAGAGAAACAGAAGGAATATATGGATTTTCTGCGGGGACTGTTTAAAGATTCGGAATATACAGAGCTTGCGTATATGACTGGCATTTTGCCAATAAAAAAATACGGAGAGCATTCTGCGCTCAATTTTTTCGACGAATACTCTATGGTGGCACCGAAAGACCTAGGAGAATTTTTCGGCTTTACAGAAGAAGAGGTCGTCATGCAGTGCGTGCAGCATCAGGCTGATCTTGCAGAAATGCAGAAATGGTATGACGGATACTGTCTGGGAGACAGCCATATCTATAATCCAAAATCTGTGGTCGACGCGCTCACCTGGAATGAGTTTCAAAGCTACTGGACAGGGACGGAGACATATGAAGCATTAAAAGTCTATCTGGATATGAATTTTGACGGCTTAAGGGAAGCGATTACCATAATGCTTGGAAATGGAAGCTGTAAAATCAATACTCGCAGATTTCAGAATGATATGACTTCGTTTCAGACAAAGGATGATGTGCTTACGCTGCTGATTCACCTTGGGTATTTGACTTATGACAAAAAAAATGGCACAGCACAGATTCCCAACCAGGAAATTGCGCAGGAATTTTTGAATGCCGCAGACGGCTCAGGATGGGATGGACTGGCACAGGCGTTAAGCTGTTCCCAAAAGCTTCTGCAAAGTACATGGGAGATGGACGGAACTGCCGTTGCAAAAGGATTGTCAGCCGTTCACAATGAAACTGCGTCTATGATCCAATATAATAATGAAAATTCTTTGACATGCGTTGTATTGATCGCCTATTATAGCGCGAAAGCATACTATTTGCAGCCTGTGATGGAACTTCCCTCGGGCAAGGGTTTTGCTGATATTGTATATTTGCCAAAGCGGAATGTAAATTACCCGGCACTGGTCATAGAATTAAAATGGAATCAATCTGCGCAGGGAGCCATCCGTCAGATCAGGGAAAAGGAATATGCAGCGTGGCTACAAGCGTATACAGGAGAAATTCTTTTGGTTGGCATCAATTATGACAAAAAAGAAAAAACACATCAATGCGTCATAGAAAAATATGTAAAAAACTGAAACTTTTTCGCATCCGCTCCGTCTAATGATTAAAAGACAATATGGAGGACAATTTTTATGAAGAGAAAAGAACTTGCAAAAAAACTTGGAATCGTTGGACTGGCATGGATGCTTGCGATGCCTCTTACCGTACCAGCCGTTTATGCGGCAGATGCGCAGAAAACAAACACACAGACACAAGAGGATCAGACGCCAGAAGCATCCGAAGCACCGTCGCCAGACGAAGAGCCTGCCGCAGCAACCCCTGAGTCAGAAGATGAGAAATCGCTTCAGTTTGAGACAAAGACCTATGCAAAAGAATACAAGACAGCAGATGGCAAGGTTTACAAAGAGGTTTCCTTTTCCTATCCATATGCAAAAGGCAGCAGCCAGGCAGCAAAAGAACTGAACCAGTTCTATAAAAAGCTGCTGAACAAATGGAAAGAAGCCGTAAAAGAAAACCTAAAGGATGCAAAGTCGCTTGTTGAAGAGTCAAAAGACAGCGAAAATCATTACGGCGACCAGGTCAGCTATAAGATTACAAGCAACGATGACCAGTATATCAGCGTACTCCAGTCCGGCTATGAATATACCATGGGCGCACATGGGATGCCTTACCGCTATACGTATATCTTTGACGCCAAAACAGGAAAAAAGGTGTCAGCCGCATCAATACTAGGCATCAGCAAGAACCAGCTCAACCAGAAGGTAAGGAATCTGTTTTTAAAGAAATTCGACAACGCGAAGAAAGACGGAGACACCATGTTTTACCAAGACCGCAGCGAAGTAAAGGCGACGCTTGACAAGATGGATTTCAATGAAAATCTGTATTACTTAAAAAATGGAAAACTGCGCTTTTATGCAGATCCATACGCAGTCGGCCCTTATGCCGCAGGATTTATCGAGGTAGCAGTAAAACTGTAACATTTTTTCACCGAAAACAGCAGCGGGAAATGCTATTGGCGCCCGCTGCATTGTTTTTTATTGTGCAGATTGCATAAATTTGCAGAAATCACTTTACAAGGATCGAAAAACCTGTTATAGTATGAACATCTTATTTTTCTTATTTAGATTTATCGTTTACTATATAAATGTATGAGACCAATCGTTATCAAACCAATCATTTGTAAGATTCACAATGAATGAAACAGGAAAATCCCCCAAAAAAATATAAGCAGATTAAGTGTATTCTAAAAAAGTTATTGTTTTGATCAAGCGTTGTATTTTTTTCCAGGAAAGGACGCTGGAGGGAGGGAAGAGGGGCTGCCTTCTTGCTCCGATTCCAGAATGTAAGGAGCCCTAAGCATCCTGCGGAAACGCTGTGGCACCGTCCGGGCGCGGCACCTAGTTCGCCCTGGCTTCCGCCAGCAGCTAAAGGTGCCGCTTGGCTTCGCCCCTGTGTGATCGAGCAGGAGGCTAAGGGCTCCTAACATTCCTTCCAACGGAGCAGGAAGCCAGCCCCTCTCCCCTCCCTCCGGCTGTTTTTTCAAAGCACTACAATATAGATGAGCAACAGAGTAGCCAGTGATACCTGTCTCGCAGCATTGCTGTAATCAACGTGTATTGTAGAAATCAATGAGCATTGTAGAAATCAATGAGCATTGCTGTAATCAATGAGCATTGTAGGAATCGATGAGCATTGCTTAATCAACGAGCATTGTAGGAATCGATGAGCATTGCTGTAATCAACGTGTATTGTAGGAATCAATGAGCATTGCTGTAATCGATGAGCATTGTTGTAATCAACGAGCATTGTTAGAATCGATGAGCATTGCTGTAATCGATGAGCATTGCTGTAATCAACGTGTATTGTAGAAATCAACGAGCATTGTAGGAATCGATGTGCATTGTAAAAATCAACGTGCATTGTAGGAATCAACGACCGGTTTCATGCTTGCAGAGCCTGCGATAACCAGCCGGGAGAGGGGATTGGCACGCCCTGGCTGCGCCTTTGGAAGA
>CAMUPC010000087.1 GCA_947090545.1 uncultured Eubacterium sp.
CTGCTGGCGGAACGCCAGGGCGAACTAGGTGCCGCGCCCGTCCGGTGCCACAGCGCTGCCGCAGGATGCTTAGGGCTCCTTACATTCTGGAATCGGAACAGGAAGCCAGCCCCGCTCCCCTCCCTCCAGCGTCCCTCCCCAGCAAAATACAGCCCTCAATCACCAAATCCCCAATTCTGCCAGCTCCAGACAAGCACCGACACCACGAATATCGAAATTGTCGCAAACAACTATAGCAAAAGCAAGCAGAATGCGTTATACTCTCTAGTAGGATTTTATTAAAAGAGCATACAGGAGGAAAACAACATGGGAAATGTAAGACGTGTATTTGCTGAAAAGAAGCCACCGTTTGCGGTAGCCGCAAAGTCGTTAAAGCATGAGATCAGGCACTACCTGGGCATCGCAGGCGTTACAGATGTGCGTGAGCTGATCCGCTACGATGTGGAAAATATTTCAGACAAGACATTTGAGATAGCAAAAGTAACTGTATTTTCAGAGCCGCCAGTGGACGCCATTTATGAGGAAACCTTTGACGCTGCGGGCGGCAGGGTGTTTTCGGTGGAATATCTGCCGGGGCAGTTTGACCAGAGGGCGGATTCCGCAAAGCAGTGCATCCAGTTGTTAAACAGCGACGAAGAACCGGTTGTGCGCACAGCGGTTACGTATGTGATCAGCGGGGAAATGAGCGACAGCGAATGGGAAGCAGTAAAAAAACACTGCATCAACCCGGTAGATTCCAGAGAAAGCGGGATGGAAAAGCCGGACACGCTGATCCAGCAGTTTGACGAGCCGGAAGATGTGGCGGTGTTCGACGGTTTTATCACGATGGCGGACGGGCAGTTAAAGGAGCTGTATGACTCGTTAAATCTTGCGATGACGTTCCAGGATTTTCTGCATATCCGGGGTTACTTTAAAGATGAGGAGCAGCGCGACCCGTCCGTGACCGAGGTGCGCGTGCTGGATACGTACTGGTCTGACCACTGCCGCCATACGACGTTTTTAACCGAGCTTACGGACGTATCGTTTGCGGACGGCTATTACCGCAAGCCGATCGAAGAGACGTATGCGCATTATCTGGATTTGTTTCAGAACCTGTACGCGGGCAGGAGCGATAAGTTTGTCTGCCTGATGGATCTTGCGCTGATGGCGATGAAGCGGCTCAAGCAGGAAGGAAAACTGCAAGACCAGGAAGAGTCGGACGAAATCAATGCCTGCTCGATCGTTGTCCCGGTGGAAATCGATGGTAAGACAGAGGAATGGCTGGTGAACTTTAAAAACGAGACGCACAACCATCCGACCGAAATCGAGCCGTTCGGCGGGGCGGCTACCTGCCTGGGCGGGGCGATCCGTGATCCGCTGTCCGGGCGCACGTATGTCTATCAGGCAATGCGTGTGACAGGCGCGGCAGACCCGACGCTTCCGGTCAGCGAGACGTTAGAAGGCAAGCTGCCGCAGAAAAACCTGACGAGGGGAGCGGCAAGGGGCTATTCTTCTTATGGCAACCAGATCGGGCTTGCGACAGGATATGTCAAGGAGATTTATCACCCGGACTATGTGGCGAAGCGGATGGAGATCGGCGCCGTGATAGGCGCGGCGCCAAGGTCAGCCGTGCAGCGCTTAACGTCTGACCCGGGAGATATCATTGTGCTGCTTGGCGGGCGTACCGGGCGTGACGGGTGCGGCGGTGCGACGGGCTCTTCCAAGGCGCATACGACGCAGTCCATCGATACGTGCGGCGCGGAGGTGCAGAAAGGAAACGCGCCGACAGAGCGGAAGCTGCAACGGCTGTTCCGCACGCCGGAGGTATCCAAAATTATTAAAAAGTGCAACGATTTTGGCGCGGGCGGCGTATCGGTAGCGATTGGGGAGCTTGCGGACGGGCTTCGGATCGAGCTGGACAAGGTGCCGAAAAAATATGCGGGGCTGGACGGCACGGAGATCGCGATTTCCGAATCCCAGGAGCGCATGGCATGTGTGATTGCGCCGGACGATCTGGAACAGTTTTTGGCGTATGCAAAAGAGGAAAACCTGGAAGCCGTTCCGGTGGCGGCCGTAACGAAAGAGCCGCGGCTGGTGCTGCTATGGCGCGGCAGAGAGATTGTCAATATTTCCAGGGCGTTTTTAAATACAAACGGCGCGCACCAGGAAGCGGCGGTTGCCGTAGAGCTGCCGTCGGAAAAAGACAATTTTTTCCGCAGGCTGGAGCTTGCTAAGGTCAGGGACGATGTAGAAAAGGGCGATGTACGTGCCGCGTGGCTTCATACGCTTTCGGATCTGAATGTATGCTCGCAGAAGGGGCTTGTAGAGATGTTTGACGGCTCGATCGGCGCAGGCAGCGTCTTTATGCCGTATGGCGGGCGCTACCAGCTTACGGAAACACAGTCTATGGTTGCGAAGCTTCCGGTACTGCACGGAAAGACCGACACCGTGACGATGATGGCGTATGGCTTTGACCCGTATTTATCGAGCTGGTCGCCGTACCACGGCGCGGTCTATGCCGTATTGGAATCGCTGTCTAAGATCGTTGCGGCAGGCGGTGATTACAGCAAGGTAAGGTTTACGTTCCAGGAATATTTCCGCAGGATGAGCAAGGAGCCGTCCCGCTGGAGCCAGCCGTTTGCGTCCCTGCTCGGCGCTTATGCGGCGCAGATCGGGTTTGGGCTGCCGTCGATTGGCGGAAAAGACTCGATGTCCGGGACGTTTAACGAGATTGACGTGCCGCCGACGCTTGTTTCCTTTGCGGTAGATACTGCAAAGCAGCAGGATATCATTACGCCGGAATGTAAGGCTGCGGGCAGTAAGTTGGTTCGCCTGTCTGTTGAGACGGATGCTTATGCCCTGCCGGTTTATGAGCGTGTCAAGGGATTGTATGATATGGTGCATACGCTGATGAAACAGGGCGCTGTGATTTCTGCCTATGTACTGGACGGCAAAGGAATCGCGGCGGCAGTCAGCAAAATGGCATTCGGCAATAAACTGGGCGTGCGCCTTTATCCTGATACCGTATCCGCAGAGCAGCTTTTTGCACCGGATTTCGGCAGCTTTATCGCGGAAGTGCCGTCTGAGCGTCTGGCGCAGGTGGAAGAAGCGGCAAACAGGGCAGGGCTCTCCGGTGCTTATGCAGTGATCGGTGAAGTGACAGACGACGGCGCTTTTTGCTGGGGCGATGTGAAGCTTACGATAGACGAGGCGCTTGGCGCATGGACGAAAACGCTGGAAAAAGTATTCCCGACGGTTGCGCAGGAAGGCAAAGAAGAAGTGCATACAAAGGTGTACAAGGCGGACAGCATCTATGTATGCAGGCACAAAACCGCGCAGCCAACGGTCTTTATCCCGGTATTTCCAGGCACAAACTGCGAATACGATTCTGCAAGGGCGTTTGAGCGCGCCGGTGCACGGACGCTGGTAAAAGTATTTAAAAACCTGGACGGCGCCGATATCCGCGATTCGGTAGAGGAATTTACACGCGCAATCAGCCAGTCGCAGATCCTGATGTTCCCGGGCGGATTCTCCGCGGGCGATGAACCGGAAGGCTCCGCGAAGTTTTTTGCCAATGCGTTTCGCAATGAGCAGGTCAAAGAAGCGGTGATGCGCCTGCTGAATGAAAGGGACGGCTTGGCGCTCGGCATCTGCAATGGCTTCCAGGCGTTAATCAAGCTGGGGCTTCTGCCTTACGGCGAGATCACGCAGCAGAAGGCAGATTCGCCGACACTGACTTACAATACGATCGGGCGCCATATTTCCAAGATGGTGTATACCAAGGTCGTATCAAACAAGAGCCCGTGGCTTTATAAGGCAGCGCTTGGCGGCGTCTATACGAATCCGGCGTCCCACGGGGAAGGGCGGTTTGTCGCCAGTGAGGAATGGCTGCAAAAGCTGTTCGCAAACGGGCAGGTTGCCACCCAGTATGTCAACGAAGCCGGCGTGCCGACGATGGACGAGGAGTGGAATATTAACGGATCGTATCTTGCAGTTGAGGGCATTACCAGCCCGGACGGGCGCGTCTTTGGAAAGATGGCGCATTCTGAGCGGCGCGGGGAGTCGGTTGCTGTGAATATTTATGGGGAACAGGATATGAAGCTGTTTGAGTCCGGGGTGGCTTATTTTCAGTAAATAGGTTTGCTTGTTTCAATTGCCCGCAATTTAAAATTGGGTATGCCATATGATCAAATTGCAAAAGCAACCGGTTTAGCACAAAATGAATGAGAGAGAATTTGAACTGGCAGAAGCTGAAGGTCAAGATTGCCTTAAAAGAAGTCAAATACCCACCTGTTATCCGAAAGGAAAAAGCGGTATGATGATCGATGTCAGGAACAACTGGCAAAAAGCAGATGGACGGCAAACAGGTCCATCAAACATCAGGCCAAAAAGGAGCGTATGAAAATGACAACAACAGCAATGAAAAAATATACAGCATTTCAGACAAAGGCAGGACAAAAACAGCCAGACAGCAGTATCAGGGAACGGTTTCCAAATTATCTGCGTTCTTATGGGGCACAGTCCGTATACGGCGTGCTGGCATTCCATCGCAGCACGGATGCGTACAGGAATTATTCGATTTTAAACAGCGGCAGATAGCAGGCGTATTGTATGTACACTGTACACTTACAATAACCAGCCGGGAGAGGAGATTGGCACGCTTTGACTGCGTCTGTGCCAATCCCCTCTCCCAGTGTTTTTTCTTACAAAAATCTTCCCTGCTGCAAGAAATCTCACCGCACTCACTACTTTTTTTGCATTCCTACAACCCTTCCAACTCCCCCATCCGCCTGATCCTTTGGTCCCTTACAGCTTCCCGGTATTTCCTGCGGTACTGCGAAGGCGTCATGCCCTTTTTTTGTTTAAACGCTTTGGAAAATACGAGCGGGTCCTGGTAGCCGCAGGAGAGCGCCACGCCGCTGATAGGCAGCTCGCTGACGGTTAACAGCTCTGCGGCGCAGCTAATCCTGCATCCGGCAAGGTAATCCTGCGGCGACATGCCGAGGCTTCTGCGAAACAGCGTGTACAGATAGCTGCGGTCGATGCAGACATAGGCGGCAATGTCGGACACATGGATCGTATTGGAGTAGTTGTTGTGTATATATTCGAGCGCCCTGCGGATATACAGGTTGTCCCCGTCCGTCTGGGAGGACGGGAAGGCTTTAATGTCCCTTGCCAGTACTGCAAAAAACGAGTATAGCAGGCTTTGCATCATAAACTGGTCGGTAGGGCTTGACGTATTGTTTTTCAGCATATTGATAACGATTTGTTTCAGCTCGCTGCTGTGGCTGCTGCGGTAAGTAAGATGCCCGTGGCTTAATCCGATCGAGCGCAGGTATTCCGCGGCGTTGTCGCCGTGAAAGCCGACCCACAGGTAAGTCCAGGGCTCTGCTTCGTCCGCTTGGTAAAAGGTCTGTACGTGCGGCTCGATGAGAAATCCCTGCCCTGCCTGTAGCGTATACTGCACGTCGCCTGCGTGGTAGGTGCCTTTCCCTTCCAGTATGTAGTGCAGGATGTAATTGGGGCGCACAGCGGGGCCGAAGCTGTGCAGCGGCTCACATTTGGAATATCCGCACAGGCATAAGTAGAGGTCTTTGAATTTGTGGTCTGATAATTGCAGTACGTATGAATCTTCCATATCCTAGCATCCCTTTTGAAATCGATATCATTTTTGCTAAACGACAAAGTCCTCCTGATGGTCTGTAAGCTGTTTCTCCGTGTAGAGAATGGTAGAAGCTTTGTTTAGGCGGTAATTTCTCGGGCTCATCCCAAATTTCTTTTTAAACGCTTTGGAAAAGTTTAGCTGGTCCTCGTACCCGATGGCGCTTGAGATCTCCTTGATCGCGTCGGGCGTGCTGACTAGCAGGTTTGCCGCTTTGTGCATACGAAAATCAATCAGGAACTTTTGGATAGACATGCCAAGCTCCTTTTGAAAGGCGCAGTTTAAGTAGGCACGGCTGATGCCAAGGTGCCCGGCGATATCGGATACGTTGATCCCGTCCTTATAGTAATATTTGATATGTTCGATCGCAAGCTCCACGTAAGCCTTTGTGCCGTAATTGTTGCTGTCTGAGACGCGCTTATGGCTGAGCTTGTCATGGTTGTCCGCAAGGCGCGAAAAAAGCATCAGCATCCATGCCTCCCTGCGCAGGTCGTTTACAAAGGTCAGTGCTTTGCAGTCTAAAATATTGTTGATGCAGTCCATAACGATTTCCGGCTGGACAGGTGACGGAAGCACCCATTTGTTGGATGAAAAGCCGCACTGCTTGATGATCGTGTCCGCGCGGATGCCGTTAAAGCCAATCCATGCGTAGTGCCATGGGTCGACGGCGTCAGATCCGTAGGTAACAGGCTCTCCCGGGCGGATTAAAAACATCTGCCCTGCGGATAAGGTGAAAATAGTGCCGTTTTTCAACGAAAAAAAGCCTTTGCCCGAAAAAATAAAATGCAGAATATATTCGTCCCGCGCCCCGGAGCAGATATGGGATGGCTCACAATGCTCTTTTCCGGCATGTATCAGGCTGATATCGAGAGAGGTTTCTCTTAAGTGCTCCAGACAACGGAAAGTAACACTATCAGTATATTTTACATTGCGCATAGTCGGTTTCTCCTTTATTTTATAATATTTTTCTGAGTGAATCGCATTAAGTTAAAATATAAAATAAACAAAAACATGTAAAAAAGATAGGAACTGTTGATCGTTAAAAAAATATGACTCTAAGTAAATTGGTAGAACACGTTATAGCTTGGTTGTTTTGCCTAAAGTACTGCGTATTTTTTTGTTGTCTGGAGTAAAATTGCAGTAATATCAGTATGATTTTCACGGAACGATTCAGCCTTTTTTGATTATACCATATAATCTATGATTTTGCTATAACGAAATTAACATAAAAAGGTGAGATTATTCCATTTATGAAAAATGCACAATAAAGTACAATATCATCGAGCAAAAAAGTACTGAAATCATAAAAGGAGGAAATAAGTATGAAAAACAAAAAACGGTTACTTGCACTTGGACTTGCAGCAACGATGGTAGCTGGAATGGTCACAGCCTGCGGCGGCGACAATGGCGGCGGCAGCAATGGGGGCGGCAGCAGCGAAGGCGGCACAGAACAAGGCTCAGGCACAGAAGGAGAAAGCTCCGGCGGCGGCTCATCCTCAGGAGGGGGGGAGCTTCAGGTCAATATCTGGGATAACTATCAGCGTGACGGCTTGCAGGCGATTGCAGACGAGTGGAGCGAACAGTCTGGAGTCAAGGTTAATATCAATGTCGTTACGTGGGACAGCTATTGGACGCTGTTAAGCTCCGGCGCACAGGGCGGCGAGATGCCGGATGTATTCTGTATGCATTCCAATACAGCGCAGATGTATATGGAAAATAACCTGCTGTTAAAACTGGATGACTACATCGCAAAAGACGACAAGATCGACATGGCAAACTACTACGAAGGAATCGTTAATCTGTACAACTCCAATGGTTCCCAGTATGCGATCCCGAAGGATCATGACACGATCGCGCTTCTTTATAATGAAGCTTTATTTAAGAAATATAACGTAGACACCCCGACCGACGACTGGACATGGGAAGATGTCTATGAAGCAGCGAAAAAGATCACAGACGCAGGCAAAGCAGAAGGCATTTACGGCTATGGCGTCAATGTATCGAACAACCAGGACGGCTGGTACAATATCGTAGAAGATTACGGCGCACAGGTTATTACAGACGACCATAAGGGAACGACGATTGGTTCCGACGCAGGCAAGGAAGGTATGGAAATGGTACGTAAGATCCTGACCGTTTCTGCTCCGCAGAGTGTTGTAGCAGAATCTGGTACAGACTCCTTATTTACATCCAACCTGCTTGGTATGATTACACAGGGCTCCTGGATGGTAAATACGTACTATACAGCAGAAAATGCGGCAGATTACAAGTGGGCGCTGCTTCCTTACGCAGATGTAAACGGAAACGGACAGTGTGACGAAGGCGAAAGAAAATCCGCATACAACGGCCTTGGCTGGGCAGCATCCGCAAATACGTCCAATCCAGACGCAGCATACTCCCTGATCTCTTACTTCTGCTCAGAAGAAGGACAGAAGAAACAGTCCGAGCTTGGTGTAACAATGGCTGGTTATGTAGGCGCATCCGATGCGTTTATCAGCGCATTTGAAGGCACAGACCTTTCCGCATTTACAAAAATCGAAGAAGAAGGCACATTATTCTTCCGTCCGTACACACGCAACACAACAGTATGGGAAGACGCGCTCCAGCAGGCAGGCGGCTTCTTAGAGCCATGGCAGAACCCGGAAGATCCAGACCTGATGTCCAAAGCATGTGACAATGCACAGACGATTATTGAAAACGCAATTGCCAACGAGTAAGTAATGTATAGATGTTCACCATATCATACAGCAGTCCGGCTTGGCCGGATTGCTGTATGCAGATTGAGATAAGGAGGGTGACAATGAAGCAAAAAATGACATTGGCTGAAAAAAGGGAAGCAACCTGGGCATGGTTATTTATTCTCCCTACGATGATCGGGCTTCTTATTTTAAACTTTTACCCGATTTTTGATACGATTTACCAGTCGTTCTTTAAGACCGGTGACTTTGGCCTTGGAAATGTATTTATCGGCCTTAAGAACTATCAGGATATGCTGTTTGGCCAAGGCAAAGCAGAGTTATGGCAGTCACTTTGGAATACGATTAAATACGCGATTATCGAAGTGCCGTTTTCTGTAGTAATTTCGATTGTACTCGCGGTATTCTTAAATCGTAAGATGAAAGGGCGTTCCGTTTATCGTACGATTTTCTTCCTGCCGATGGTCTGTGCGCCGGCAGCCGTAGCGATGGTATGGAAATGGCTGTACAACCAGCAGTTTGGGCTTTTAAACAATGTATTCCATACAAACGTTGCATGGATTTCCAATCCGAATATTGCATGGATCTGCATCGGCATCATCGGTGTATGGTCGATCATTGGTTATAACATGGTACTGTTTCTCGGCGGACTTCAGGAGATTCCGGGAGACTATTACGAAGCGGCAAGGATCGACGGCGCCAGCGGTATCCGCCAGTTCTTCAGCATCACGATGCCTCTTCTTTCACCAACTACATTTTTTATCGTACAGACCCGTATTATCGGTGCGCTGACAATCTTCGATTTGATGTTCATGGTTATGGATAAGACGAACCAGGCGTTGAATAAGACACAGTCTATCGTATATGTATTTTATCAGTATTCGTTCACAAACGGAAACAAAGGCGTGGGCGCTGCAATCGTAGTAATTCTGCTCGTATTTATTATGATCCTTACGGTCATCTTGCAGAAGCTGGAAAAGAAACTTGTATACCATAACTAAGGGAGGAAAGAATATGGAAAGCTATGAAATGAAGCAGAGGCTGACATCCATTCTCATTCATGCGATTCTGATCATCTTTTCGATCATTATGATCGTACCGTTTGCATGGATGGTCCTCACGGCATTAAAGACGAACCAGGAAGCGATTTCGGTGAATCCGTTTTACATATTCCCACAGAACGGCTGGCACTGGGAAAACTTCGGAACGGTATGGAAAAACTACAACTTTGTCATCCTGTATAAAAATACGCTGCTGATGATTTTCTTCCGTGTATTATGCGCCTGCCTGACAGCGACGATGGCTGGCTATGCATTTGGGCGGCTGAAATTCCCGGGCAAGAGGATCATGTTCTCGCTCGTACTGATCCAGATGATGGTACCAGGGCAGATCTTTATTATCCCGCAGTATTTGATGATCTCCAAGATGGGGATGATGAATACAACGTTTGGCCTTGTATTTCCTGGGCTTGTAACAGCGTTTGGTACATATTTGTTAAAAACCGGTTATGAAGGGCTTCCAAAAGACCTGGAGGAGGCGGCTTCCCTTGACGGGTGCAATGTCGGGCAGCGGTTTTTAAAGATTATGATGCCGTTAACCCGTTCCTCGATGGTTTCGCTCGGTATCTTTACAGCGGTATTCGCGTTTAAAGACCTGATGTGGCCGATGATCGTCTGCACAAAAGCAGAGACAACGACACTTTCTGCGGCGCTTGCAAAGATGCAGGGACAGTTTACAAGTGATTACCCTGCGATGATGGCAGCGGCAGTGCTTGCGGTTGTACCGATGATTATTATTTATGTAATCTTCCAGAAGCAGTTCGTGGAAGGTATTGCAACTTCCGGCGGGAAGCTGTAAAGCATATCGATATTGCTGAGGCACAGGCGGCATACGCGCAGCAGCAAATAAATTTGCGGCAAAGAGGCCGGGTGTTGACACGTGTTGGCATCCGGCCATTTATGAACAGAAAGAAAACCAGAGGTTAGGACAGGGGTGTCGGAAAATGGATGAGCGGAGAGTATCTTTGAAAAAGTATGGGAAAGAATATTGGAAAGCATTTCTGGCTGAGGAAAAGGAGAAAATCTCCTGCCTTGATTTTCGCAAAAAGCTGGAATATATTTGGGAGTATTATAAATTATGGATCGTTGGCGTTGTATGTGCGGTGTCCCTGCTTGGCTACCTGGGCATCCATTTTTTGTATACACCAAGGGACAACTGGTTTTACGGAGTTTTTGCAAATACCTATGCGGATATCGGCGAGCATTCCGCGTTTTGGGACGGATTTGTAGAATACGCGGGGCTTGACACAAAAGAAAAAAATGTTATATTTAACAATAACTGTTTTTTTGATCCTGCAAAGGACAGCTATAACCAATACTACAACGCATTTGTGGCATATGTGGATTCTAAGACCATGGATATCGTAACGATGGAGACAGAGGATTTGCAGGCGCTTGGGGCAAAAGGGCGGCTGATGGACCTGTCGAACAGGGAAATCGCCGGCTCCCTGGCGGACAAATATGCGGACAGGCTGGTCTATGCCGTGCCAAAGGATGGGGAATACAGCACACAGCCGATTCCGGTCGGCATTGACTTAAGCGATACATGCCTGGTAACAGAGCTTGGCGTATATGGGGAAAGCTGCGCTCTTGGGGTGTCGTCCCTGGCGCCGCATTTGGATCAAATAGAACTGTTTTTGGAGTACGTATTGAACTGGGAGGGAGCAAATGAGTAATCTGCTGGGTGGTTTTTTATCAAATGACAGTACGTTTGGAAGAATCATGGCAAGAATCTGGGTGATCGTTGCGGCAAATATCCTGTTTGTGCTCTGCACGGTGCCGGTGATTACCGCAGGGCCTGCATTTGCCGCGCTGCATTTTACGATTATGCGGATGCTGCGCGGAGATCTGGACTTAAATCCGTTTTCGGTATTTTGGAAAGGGTTTAAGACGAATTTTAAACAGGCGGCAGTAACTTGGCTGGTGCTGCTTGCGCTTGCGGTGATGATCCGGCTGGAATGGTTCTGGTGCGGGCAGTTTGGCGGGATTTTTAAGATGTTCCAGATTGGGCTTGGGGCGATCGCGGGTATCGCGCTGGTTATCGGGTTATATATGTTCCCGACGATGGCGGCGTTTCAGGCGGGCTTAAAAGAGCTTGTAAAGGACAGCCTGTTTTTTGCGCTCCGCAAGCCGCACTATTTGATCGTCATTTTATTTTTTAGTGTTTTTCCAATGTTTTTGACCTTTTTGGATATCCAGATGCTTCCGCTGTATGCGTTTATCTGGGTAACCTGCGGGTTTGCGCTTGTATGCCTCGTGACGGACAGCCTTCTTTTGCGGGAATACGAGCCATATTTGCCGAAGGTAGATGAATACGGCAATCGGATAGGATAACAGATAAGATTAGAAGAAAACGAAATATGTGAGAGGTGACCATATGAAACATATTACTTACAATGAACAGACCAAAGTGTTTAAGCTTCATACGAAGAACAGCGTATATCAAATGCAGGTGAGAGATTACGACACGCTCGCACATTTATATTATGGATCAGATATCGGGGACAGCGATGCTTCGCACCGCATTATCAGCTTAGACCGCGGGTTTTCCGGCAATCCATATGAGGCGGGGGATGACCGTACGTTTTCTTTGGATGTGCTGCCGCAGGAATATTCTGGATATGGAAACGGGGATTACCGGATCAATGCGATGGAGGTAACGCATGAGGACGGAAGCGACGCCATCCATCTGCGCTATGAGTCCTACCGGATGATGGAAGGCAAATATTCCCTGAAAGGGCTTCCGTGCATGTTTGGCAGTAAGGATGAAGCAGAGACATTAGAGATCGTGCTGTATGACCGGATTACAAGCCTTAAGGTACACCTGTTATACGGGGTATTTTACGACCTGGATGTGATTACGCGCGCGGTTCGGATCGAGAACCAGGGCGACAAGATGGTGACGATCCAGCGCGCGATGTCGATGGAGATGGATTATCCGAATAAGCATATGGATTTGATTCATTTTTACGGCAGGCATTCGATGGAGCGTTTGACCGAACGGCTGCCGCTGTACCACGGCGTACAGTCAGTTGAGAGCAAGCGCGGGATGTCCAGCCACCAGCACAATCCATTTGTGATCTTATGCGATAAGCCTACGAGTGAAAAGCACGGCGACTGCTACGGCTTCGCGCTTGCCTACAGCGGCAATTTCCGCTGCGAGATCGAGGTCGACCAGATGGAGCAGACAAGGCTTGTCATCGGCATCCACCCGTATCATTTTTCTTATCGCCTAAAGACCGGAGATGTGTTTGAGACGCCGGAAGTCATTATGGCTTATTCCGCAGAAGGGCTGTCAGGGCTGTCGCATATTTATCACGACGCGTACCGCTCGAACTTAATCCGCAGCAAATATGTGACAGCGCCAAGGCCGATTCTGGTCAACAACTGGGAAGCGACTTATTTTGACTTTAATGAAGAGAAGCTTTTTAATATTGCGAAAAATGCCAAAGAGATCGGGCTGGATATGTTTGTACTGGACGACGGCTGGTTTGGCAAGCGCGACACCGACTATTCCGGGCTGGGCGACTGGGTCGTAAACGAATCCAAGATCAAGGGCGGGCTGCCGCAGCTTGTAAAGCGCATCAAAGAGCTGGGCATGAAGTTCGGGCTGTGGATCGAGCCGGAGATGGTGTCTGAGGACAGCGACCTGTACCGCAACCACCCAGACTGGATCTTGCGCATCCCGCAGAGGCATATGACAAGAAGCCGCCACCAACTGAACCTGGATATTACGAGAAAAGAAGTCCGCGACTATGTGATGGAGCAGATCTTCCGGGTATTGGACAGCTGCGAGGTAGACTATGTCAAGTGGGATATGAACCGAAGCGTGGCAAACGTCTATTCCTCAGCCCTTCCAAGCGAACGGCAGGGCGAGGTATTCCACCGCTATATGCTGGGCGTCTACGAGATGATGGAACGGCTGGTGACAAGATACCCGAACCTGCTGTTTGAAAACTGCGCAGGCGGCGGCGGCAGGTTTGACGCAGGGATGCTTTACTATTCCCCGCAGATCTGGTGCAGCGACAACACCGACGCGATCGACCGCCTAAAGATCCAGTACGGCACCTCGTTCGGCTATCCGATCAGCGCAATGGGCGCGCATGTCAGCGTATGCCCGAACCACCAGACCGGGCGCACAACACCGTTTGAGACAAGGGCGGTTGTTGCAAGCGCAGGGACATTCGGATACGAGCTGGATTTGGAGCATCTGACAAAAGAAGAAAAAGAGATTGCAAAGGCGCAGATCCAGGAATATAAAAAGATGGAGCACCTTGTACAGACGGGAGATTATTACCGGCTGTCCAGCCCGTTTAAAAATGATGATTATGTGCTGTGGCAGTTTGTGTCCAAGGATAAGAAGGAAACGATCATCCATGGGGTACAGTTGCGCAATGAGCCGAATCCGCATATTCATTTGATTTATCTGGAGGGGCTGGATGCTAAGGAGCATTATAAGGATGAGGAAACTGGGCGTGTGTATACGGGCGCGGCGCTGATGAAGGCGGGGATTCCGCTGCCGGTGGGAGCTGGGGATTATCAGGCGATTAAGTTTCATTTTCTGATGGTATAAGATGTAGCTGATGATTGTGGATGCTGGGAAGGGGACGCTGGGAAAGGGGATTGGCGCGCCCGGCAGGTGTCCGCTCCAGAATATTAAGAATCCCTAGGCATTCTGCGGTTACGTTGTGGCACCGTCCGGGCGCGGCACTTGGGACAGCGGTGCGGGATGAACGGTAAATACAGCACCTGCCTTTTGCGCCATCGCCGCGTTGTCGTCAGTCAGCGATGGAACCACATCGCTTCCTTCCTCCGCCTTGCGCTGGCACAAAAATCAGGCACTGTATTCACCGTTCATCCCGCAACGCTGTCCCAATTCGCCCTGGCGTTCCGCCAGCAGCTAAAGGTGCCGCTTGGCTTCGCCCCTGGGTTACTCAGCAGAATGCCAAGGGCTTCTAAATATTCTTCCAAGGACACCTGCCGGGCGCGCCAATCCCCTTTCCCGGCTGGCTTTTCCAGGTTCCACAGTAAATACAGCAAAGTGCTGCATAGTGCTACAAAGAGCTGCATGGTGCTATAAAGTGCTGCAAAGAGCTGCATGGTGCTACAAAGAGCTGCGCAGTGCCTTGGAGGGACAGGTGCTTGACGGCTTTTTTGCTTTGCAGAAATCTATGTCTTTACAAAAATTGCGCACTGTAATTTTATGCCTTGGCAGATATATTTGCCGGGGCTTTTTTAGAGCTCTCGAAAGTCAGCCGGAGGGAGGGGAGCGGGGCTGGCTTCCTGTGACTATGGAAGAATGTTAGGAGCCCTTAGCATTCTGCCCAGTAACGCAGGGGCGAAGCCAAGCGGCAGCCTTTAGCTTCTTGCGCAGCAAGGGCGAACTAGGTGCCGCGCCCGGACGGTGCCACAGCGTAACCGCAGAATGCTT
>CAMUPC010000088.1 GCA_947090545.1 uncultured Eubacterium sp.
TCTTCCAAGGCCGCAGCCAGGGCGTGCCCATCCCCTCTCCCGGCTGGTTATCGCAAGTTCCGCGAAAGATAACGGTACATAATATGTACAAGTAGCACTTCTTGCCGCTTTTTGATTCTTTGCGGCAATGGCGCGGATCAGTTTGTGCAGGTTTCTATTTGCGCAGAACTCTATTTGTGCAGGGCTCTATACAGGATTTTATACAGGACTCATGCAAGGCTATAATCTTTGTCTGGAATGGATAGAGTCCTGACTGTAAGCCACAATTTATTTAGAGCCTGCGATAACCAGCCGGAGGAAGGGGAGCGGGACTGGCTTGCGGTTCCTATGGAAAAATGTTAGGAGCCCTTAGCATCCTGCTGAACAAAAACAGGGGCGAAGCCAAGCGGCACCTTTAGCTGCTGGCGGAACGCCAGGGCGAACTAGGTGCCGCGCCCGGACGGTGCCACAGCGTACCGCAGGATGCTTAGGGCTCCTTACATTTTGGAATCGGACCGCAAGCCAGTCCCGCTCCCCTTCCTCCAGCGTCCCCATCTGCACCCTAAAAAAAAACACAGACAAACCGTCATATCAGAGTACACAAACGCATAAAATACAATATAAAGGTTGTCCGGCAGTCCGCAGTTTCAAAACTGAAAGAACATTCAGCACCATCTTTTGTGCAGTCTGCCAGTGGATTTTCCAAAAAAATCTAAATTGCACTCCGATTTATACAACTATCGATCTTTACAATCGACAAAATTAATGATAAAATTGTTACATAAAGTCGCTAAGCGGCAAATAAAGAAGGAGGATTATTAAAATGCCTAGAGCAAAAAAATCTATGGACGGTAATACGGCTGCTGCTCACGTAGCGTATGCGTATACTGAAGTTGCAGCTATTTATCCGATCACCCCATCCAGCCCAATGGCAGACACCGTTGACCAGTGGTCTGCGGCAGGACAGGACAACATTTTCGGAAATCAGGTAAAAGTAGTAGAAATGGAATCAGAAGCAGGTGCGGCAGGTGCAGTACACGGCTCTCTTGCAGCAGGTGCGCTGACGACGACCTTCACCGCTTCCCAGGGCTTACTGCTTATGATCCCGAATATGTATAAAATTGCTGGCGAACAGCTTCCATGCGTATTTGATGTATCTGCACGTACTGTTTCCACACAGTCTCTGAATATTTTTGGCGATCATAGCGACGTATATGCTTGCCGTCAGACTGGCTTTGCTATGCTGTGTGAGACAAACCCGCAGGAAGTTATGGACTTAAGCCCGGTTGCGCATCTGGCAACGATTGAAGGCAAAGTTCCGTTCTTAAACTTCTTCGACGGATTCCGTACATCCCATGAGATTCAAAAGATCGAAACCTGGGATTACGCAGATTTAAAAGAAATGTGCAATATGGACGCAGTCAAGGCATTCCGTGACCATGCGTTAAATCCAGAGCATCCGGCTATGCGCGGCTCTCACGAAAACGGGGACGTATTCTTCCAGCATCGTGAAGCATGTAATACGGTATATAACGAGCTGCCGGCAGTTGTATCCAAATATATGGCAAAGATCAATGAAAAGCTTGGCACAAACTATGACCTGTTCAACTACTATGGTGCAGAAGATGCAGAACGCGTGATCGTAGCAATGGGCTCGATCAACGACGTGGCAGAAGAAGTCATTGACTATTTAATGGCAAAGGGTGAAAAAGTCGGGCTTGTAAAAGTACGCTTATATCGTCCATGGGTACCGGAAGCATTTACCAAAGTACTTCCGAAGACAGTGAAGAAAGTAGCTGTATTAGACAGAACAAAAGAGCCAGGTTCCTTAGGCGATCCGTTATACTTAGACGTAGCGGCTACACTGCGTGAAGCAGGGCTTGATACGATCGTATTAACAGGCGGACGTTACGGCTTAGGCTCCAAGGATACACCGCCTTCCTCTGTATTCGCTGTATACAAGGAATTAGAAAAAGACGCACCGAAGCCTCGTTTTACAATCGGTATCGTAGACGATGTGACAAACTTAAGCTTGCCGGAAGTAAAACCAGCTCCGATCACAGCGGCAGAAGGCACAGTAGAGTGCAAGTTCTGGGGCCTTGGCGGCGACGGTACGGTAGGTGCAAACAAGAACTCTACCAAGATTATCGGTGACCATACAGATAAATTTATCCAGGCATACTTCCAGTATGACTCCAAGAAAACAGGCGGTGTGACGATTTCCCACCTGCGTTTTGGCGACAAGCCGATCCGCAGCCCATACTACATCAACCAGGCAGATTTCGTAGCATGTCACAATCCTGCATATGTAAACAAGGGCTTTAAGATGGTGCAGGATGTAAAGCCAGGCGGCGTATTTATGATTAACTGCCAGTGGTCTGATGAAGAATTAGAGCACCACTTAAATGCAGAAGCAAAGAAATACATTGCTGACAACAACATTCAGTTATATACGATCAACGCAATTGACAAGGCAATCGAGATCGGCATGGGCAAACGTACCAATACGATCTTACAGTCTGCATTCTTTAAGCTGGCAAACGTAATGCCGATTAACGATGCAGTAGACTTTATGAAACAGGCTGCAAAGAAGTCCTACGGCAAGAAGGGCGACGCGGTTGTAGAGATGAACTACAAAGCAATTGACGCCGGCGTTGACGCTGTACATAAAGTAGAAATCCCGGCTTCCTGGTCAAATCCGCAGGCTGACCCGGCACCGGCTGAGTTAAAGGGACGCCCGGAAACAATCAAGATGGTAAAAGAACTGATGGAGCCGATCTCCATTATGGACGGCGACAGCCTTCCGGTATCCGCATTTATGGGCAACCCAGACGGACAGTTCGAGCACGGCGCATCCGCATACGAAAAACGCGGAACAGCAGTGACCGTTCCTACCTGGAATGCTGAAAAATGTATCCAGTGTAACCAGTGTGCATTTGTATGTTCCCATGCAACGATTCGTCCGTTTATGTTAAGCGACGAAGAAGTAAAAGCAGCACCGGACAACATCAAGCTTGCAGATATGAAGCCAAAGGCTGGCGAATACAAGTATACGATGAGCGTATCTCCGTTAGACTGTATGGGATGCGGCGAATGTATTACTGTCTGCCCGGTAGGTGCAATCGAAATGGTACCGCAGGAATCCCAGGCAGCAGAACAGCCAGTATTTGATTATCTCGTAGCAAATGTAGGCAAAAAACCTGGTATGCCGGCTGACAATACCGTCAAAGGTTCTCAGTTCAACCAGCCGCTGCTTGAGTTCTCAGGCTCTTGTGCAGGCTGTGCGGAAACCTCTTATGCAAGGCTGATTACACAGTTGTTTGGCGAGCATATGTATATTTCCAATGCGACAGGATGTTCCTCTATCTGGGGCGGCCCTGCTGCTACATCGCCATACACGGTACACAAAGATTCCAAGAAGGGGCCAGCATGGGCAAACTCCTTATTTGAGGACAATGCAGAGCACGGCTTCGGTATGCAGATCGGCCAGCAGGTACTTCGCGACCAGGCGATTGCAAGCGCTAAGAAATGTGCAGAATCTGACAAAGCAGACGCAGCATTAAAGGATGCATTTGCGAAATTTATCGAAACAAAAGACGATACGAGAGCAAACTCTCCAGCAGCAGAAGCATTAGTAGCAGAGCTGGAAAAAGCAGCAGCAGCCGGATGCCCGGATGCAGCAGCAGCGATCGACAAGAAAGATTACCTCGCTAAGAAATCCATCTGGATCTTCGGCGGCGACGGCTGGGCATATGATATCGGCTTCGGCGGATTGGACCATGTGCTTGCAGCAGGCGAAAATGTGAACGTTATGGTATTCGATACAGAAATGTACTCCAATACCGGCGGCCAGGCTTCCAAAGCTTCCAACATCGGTGAAGTATGCCAGTTCGCAGCGGCAGGAAAAGACGTAAGCAAGAAGAGCCTTGCTGATATCGCAATGAGCTATGGTTATGTATACGTAGCACAGATCGCGCTTGGCGCAAATATGGCTCATGCAGTAAAGGTTATTGCAGAAGCAGAAGCTTACAACGGCCCGTCACTGATTATCGGCTACGCTCCATGTGAGCTGCACGGCGTAAAGGGCGGCATGAACCACTGCCAGGATGAAATGAAGAAAGCAGTTGCTGCGGGCTACTGGAACCTGTTCTCTTACAACCCGGCATTAAAGGCAGAAGGCAAGAATCCATTTACACTGTCCTCCAAGCCAGGCGACGGCACGTATCAGGAATTCTTAAACAGCGAGACACGCTACAGCCGTCTTGCAAGATCCTTCCCAGAGCGTGCAGAGAAACTGTTCAAAGAATCAGAAGAAGCTGCAAAGGCTCGTTATACACACTTAGAAAGACTGGTTGAGCTTTATAAATAATCGATGATTATTTGTAACTGAATCTAATAAAAACCGCTGCATGGAATGTGCAGCGGTTTTTTTCGCATCGTTATTTGTATCGTTATTTGCAGCCTAAAATCCTTCCAGCAGATCGCTGATTCGTACGGTAAATCCTTCCAGTACCGCTGCGCAGACCTCGTCCTCAAAGGAATAGTGCCCGGCATCTTCACTGCCCTCAAAGGAATATGTCTGAACGGTTTGTTTCATTGGGTTTACAATCCAATATTCGCGTACCCCGGCGGTTCGGTATTTAAAAAGCTTCACAGAATAATCCATTCGGATGCTGCTGGGCGAGACGATTTCAATAATCCAGTCGGGAGCGCCTTTGCACCCGCGGTCAGTCAGCTTTTGCTTGTCGCAGATCACAGAAAGATCCGGTTCAATCCATATTTTGTCGCTGGCATCCAGATTGACAGCGAATGGAGCAGGGTAGACCTCACAGCCGCCGTGGTGCTCTGCAATGTGAGTTTCAATTCGGTTGACAAATTTAGAGACTAATTTTTGATGCATCCGGTTTGGCGGTGCCATATTGTATAGTTTGCCGTCGATTAGTTCGGCACGCTGTCCTTCCGGCAGGCTCCAGTAATCGGCTGAAGTGTACAGGTTTTCCTGTGGGAGTGGCATATGATCACGTCCTTTCTTGTTTTGTTCTGGTAAGTACCCAAATCCAGTTTAACATATTTTTTCTATACTATTCAAGAACAGATTTTTAAAGTATGTTAGCGAAAATACCCGTTGACAACAAAGAAACCGCATGTTAGAGTAAGGCAAACGGAGGCTTGAATGAATCGAACAGAGACGAACAGAGAAGAACCGAGAAGAATATATTATCAATAGAATAAAGTGAGGCAGATTGATATGAATGAAAATCAAAACAGCAATCCAATGGGCAGTCATCCATCCAGCCCAGATGAACTCCTGGATATCCTAGTGATCGGCAGCGGCCCCGCTGGGCTTAGTGCAGCGGTTTATGCCAGCCGTGCCAATTTGCATGTGCTTGTCGTTGAAAAGGAATACCGCGGTACAGGGCAGATCGCAGAAAGCGACCAGGTAGACAATTACCTGGGGCTTCCGGGAATTAACGGGTATGACCTGGGCGAAGCGTTTTTAACCCATGCAAAGGAGCACGGCGTTGAGTTTTACGAGGGAGTGGCAGAACGATTTGAAAAGAAGGACAATGTCTGGAACGTGCATATGGCAGACGGCAGTACGATCCGGGCAAAGACGGTGATCTATTGTGCCGGTGCCTCGCATCGGCGCCTTGGCGTGGATGGGGAAGAGGAGTTTGCCGGCAAAGGCGTTTCTTATTGTGCGGTTTGTGACGGCGCGTTTTACCGGGGAAAGGAAACGGCAGTGATCGGCGGCGGCGATACGGCGCTGGGCGATGCGCTGTATTTGTCCGATTTGTGTGAAAAGGTGTATCTGGTTCACAGACGGGAAGAGTTTCGCGGCCAGGCATCTACGGTGCAGCAACTACAGGAGAAGGAAAATGTAGAAATACTGACAAGCGCTGTTCCGGCAAAAATCGTAGGAGAACAGACGGTTACCGCGCTGGAGCTAAAGGACGGCAGGTCGCTTCCGGTCAACGGTGCTTTTGTCGCAGTCGGTATGCAGCCGCAGACAGAATCGCTGCGGGGCGTTGTCAAGCTGGATGCAGCCGGGTATGTGGTAGCAGATGAAACGGGAATTACTTCGGCGCCTGGATTTTTTGTGGCAGGTGATGTGCGCACAAAGGCGCTGCGCCAGGTCGTAACGGCAGTTTCGGATGGGGCGAATGCGGCGATGTCGGCGGCTGAGTATTTGAAAAAGGAATCATAAGGGGAAGCCGGTGTTAGGGGACACCGGCTTTATATGAAAAAGAAAATAAGTAATTGGCTTTAGGGAGGAACCCTGCCGTTTCTGGCAGGGTAACGCTGTTTTTTCAGGCAGCGTTTAAAATATGAAAATGATTATTAATTAGTGATTGATGTGTTGTATCAACTGTATTTATCATAAAGGTAATTTGTGAAATCCGTATGTGAAAGAAATGAGGATATTGTAAATAAAATGTGAACTTTTTTGAGCGCCGTAATTTCTATAAAAGGATTGGATTTTTGTGAAAAAATGTGTATAATCATCTTTGAACGATAAAATATTAAGAAAAGACTGGAGGAAGCGATGTACGATAGTATTGTAATCGGCGCCGGCGCTGCGGGCAGCGTTGTGGCAAGGCAGCTTGCGGAAAAAGGGAGCCGCAGGGTGCTGGTCTTGGAAAAGCGGGGGCATATCGGCGGCAACTGCTATGACAGGCGGGATGCGTACGGGATTTTAGTACATGAATATGGGCCGCATATTTTCCATACAAATAGGAAGGATGTATTTGACTGGCTGTCTAAGTTTACGCAATGGACTTTGTATCCTAACGGGCATCAGGTCGTTGCAAATGTAAACGGGAGGCTGATTCCGGTTCCGTTTAACTTAAACACGCTGCACATGCTTTATGACAAAGAGCAGGCGGACGCACTGGAAAAAAAGCTGACAGACGCTTACGGGTATGGCAGCAGGGTGCCGATTATGAAGCTTCGGGAACACCCGGATGCGCAGATTCAGGCGATTGCGCAGTATGTTTATGAAAATATTTTTTTGAAATATACGATGAAGCAGTGGGGACAGACGCCGGAAGAAATAGACCCTGCGGTAACAGGCAGGGTGCCGGTGCTAATTTCCTATGATAACCGCTATTTCCAGGACCAGTATCAGGGTGTGCCGCGTGACGGCTTTACGGAAATGTTTGTACGTATGCTCGATCATCCAGGCATTACGGTTGAGACAGGAACAGATGCGGGGCAGCGGCTGGAGCTGTCTCAAGGGGAGATCCGCTTTGACGGGCAGAGGTTTTTAGGCAGCGTGATTTATACCGGGGCGCTGGATGAGCTGTATGGATGCAAATATGGCAGGCTGCCGTACCGGTCGCTGCGCTTTGATTTTGAGCATCTGGCGCAGGAGGATTTTCAGAACGGGCATAGTGTCGTCAATTATACGGTCAGCGAGGATTTTACCCGGATTACGGAGTTTAAGCATCTGACAAGGCAAAAAGACGCGGAGGGCACGACCATTATCAGGGAATATCCGTTTGCCTATACGGGCGCGGAGGGAGAGATCCCGTATTATGCGATTATGAACCCTGAAAACCATGCCTTATATGAAAAATACAAAAATTTGGCGAAACAGCATCAAAATTTGTATCTGCTCGGCAGGCTTGCCGAATACCAGTATTATAATATCGACGCTATGGTAAACAAGGCGCTTGTGCTGGCGGATACGCTGCTTGGCTGCTAAAGGAGAGTAGAATGAAGTTATTATCGATTGCGATACCATGCTACAATTCGCAGGATTATATGGAACGCTGTATTGATTCCCTGCTTCCTGGCGGAGAGGACGTGGAGATTTTAGTTGTGGACGACGGGTCTAAGGATATGACGCCGGAGATCGCGGACGCTTATGAAAAGAAATACCCAAAGATCGTAAAGGCGATCCATCAGGAAAACGGCGGGCATGGAGAAGCTGTCAATACGGGGCTTGCGAACGCGAGCGGATTGTTTTTTAAGGTCGTAGACAGTGACGACTGGGTAGACTTAGAGGCATATGAAAAAATCCTGGATACGCTTAAAGAGATCGTCGGTTCGGGGCAGTCTTTGGATATGCTGGTTTCTAACTTTGTCTATGAAAAGGAAGGCGCAAAGCATAAAAAGGTTATGAAATATACGTCTGCGCTTGCACAGGATAAGATTTTTACATGGAGCGACGTGCGCTGGATGCGCAAGGGGCAGTACCTTTTGATGCACTCGGTTATTTACCGGACAAAACTGCTGCGGGACTGTGAATTAAAGCTGCCTGCGCATACGTTTTATGTGGACAACTTGTATGTCTATATCCCGCTTCCGTATGTCAAGACGATGTATTATCTGGATGTGGACTTTTATCGTTATTTTATCGGCAGGGATGACCAGTCGGTCAATGAAGAAGTCATGATCGGGCGCATCGACCAGCAGATCAAGGTCAATAAAATGATGATCGACGCGTATGACCTGTGGAAGATCCCAAATAAAAAACAGCGGAAATATATGTTTAACTATTTGGAGATTATTACCGTCATATCGACCGTGCTGCTGATTCGTTCCGGCACAAAGGAAAACTTGGAAAAAAAGAGGGAATTGTGGCGTTATATCAAGCAGGCGGACCTGCGCCTGTTCCACCGCCTGCGCAACGGCATTATGGGCAATACGATGAACCTTCCCGGAAGGAGCGGAAGGAGGATCTCGATTGCGGCATATAAGATCGCGCAGAAGGTCGTAGGATTTAATTAGGGGGCATTAATTCAATATGAGGGCAAAACGTGATATTGCATTATGCGCTGTCGCTGATGCAGGAATCAAATCAAAAGTAATGAACGCTATGATACAAAAGAGGATACCGTATGCAGAGGAGTGGCACAAGGTACCGCTGCTGCGCCGGAGAAAATACGAGGGGGCGAAGGAAGTGTGCATCATCGTTACGCACCATGACCAGGCAGACCAGGCGAAAGCGCAGATCCAGGCAATGGACGAGGTGGTCAGCAGCCGGGTGTATTTTGATTTGAAAGGGCTCACAAAGCTGTCATAAAACGAACAGATCCCCAGGAAGCAGGTATGCGAACGAACATATAGCTGCTTCCTGGGGAAACTATTCACAACTTGTATCGAGTTACAGCCGCGGAAGGCGTGATGGATCAGAGGGAGGATGAGAATAAAATGCTACATAAAAAAGTTTCACGAAAAAAAAAGAAGCATACGTGCTATTTAAAATGCAAGCGTGCCATGGACCTTGCCCTGTCCGGCATGGCGGTATTTTTCCTGTCTCCGGTGCTGCTTGGCATCAGCATCGCGATTAAGCTGGATTCCAAAGGGCCGGTGATTTTCCGCCAGAAGCGCGTCGGTATCCATAAAAGCCATTTTGAGATCTATAAATTCCGTACGATGTATGCGGATACGCCAAAAGACATGCCGACGCATCTGCTTAAAAACCCGGAAGCGATGGTTACAAGGACAGGCGCGTTTTTACGCAAATACAGCCTGGATGAGCTGCCGCAGCTTTTCAATATCCTGCGCGGCGAGATGAGCATTGTCGGTCCAAGGCCGGCATTGTGGAACCAGTATGACCTTGTGGCAGAGCGGGATAAATACGGCGCCAACGATGTCTTGCCTGGGCTGACAGGCTGGGCGCAGATCAACGGCAGGGACGAACTGGAGATCCCGGTTAAGGCAAGGCTGGACGGGGAATATGTGAAAAAATTTGGCTTGTGGATGGACCTGCGCTGTATGTTGGGAACGGTTTTTGCGGTCGTCGGGCATAAGGGCGTTGTAGAAGGCGGCACAGGCACGATTACAAGCATAAGGAGGAAGGGACAAGATGAGCCTGTCGGCGGCGTCCTGGCGGCGCAGCAGGTGTATGCCAAGGTCAGGGAAAGCCTGCCGGACGGCAGTAAAAAAGTACTGGTTACCGGAGCAGGCAGCTATATCGGGACAGCCGTCAGGCAGTGGCTGTCCGCGTTTGGCGGCAGATATGAGGTGACCGAGCTGAATATGCACGGCGGCCTGTGGAAAATGCATGATTTTTCCAAATATGACACAGTGTTTCATGTGGCGGGCATCGCACATGCGGATACGGGGAATGTATCAAAAGAGCAAAAACAGCTATACTATGAGGTAAACCGTGACCTAGCGCTGGAGGCGGCAAAAGCGGCAAGAAGCGCCGGCGTCAGGCAGTTTGTGTATATGAGCAGCATCATTATTTACGGAGAGAGCGCCCCATGCTTTGCGGATGCCCGGCGCATAACGGCAAAGACAAAGCCGCAGCCAGCCAATTTCTACGGCAACAGCAAATGGCAGGCAGACAAAAAGCTCAGGGAGCTGGAAACGCCAGGCTTTCAAGTGTGTGTGCTGCGTCCGCCGATGATCTATGGTGCAGGCAGCAAGGGGAATTATCCGGTGCTGGCAAAGCTTGCCGCGGCAGCCCCGGTATTTCCAGACGTCAAAAACGAACGGTCAGTGCTGCATATCGACCATTTGTGTGAATTTGTGCGCCTTGTAATTGAAAACGAAGAGACGGGTGTTTTTTTTCCGCAGGATGCGGAATATGCGGATACGGCAAGCCTTGTGCGGATGATTGCAGCGGAGCATGGAAAACGGGTCAGGCTTGTAAAGGCGCTTGCCCCATGCGTGCGCGTGGCGGCGCTCCTTCCGGGGCGGATCGGCAGGCTTGCGGATAAGGCGTTTGGCAGCTTAAGCTATGAGATGGCTCTAAGCGTTTATCCGAAGGGAGAGTACCGCATCCACAGCCTTAGGGAGAGTATTGCCGTTACGGAAAGCGGGAACGCTGCCACGAAGTAATTTTGCAAACAAGGAGAAACGAATGAAAAATATGGAGTTGTGGATACGCAGGTTTTTTCTCGTATGTTATGATATATGTGTCGTCGTGCTTACCTGCCTGCTGGCTTTGCTGGCAAGGTTTGATTTTCATTTTGACTGGGTGCCTAAGGACTACCTGAATATGTGTGTGCAGATTATGTGGATCGCTTCTCTGATTACCGTTGTCAGCTTTACGGTGTTTCGCCTGTATTCCAGCCTGTGGACGTATGCGGGCTCTACGGAGCTGATGTATATATGCAGCGCGTGCTTTGTGGATGATGTTGTACTGACTGTCTATGTGCATGTGCTGCATGGAAGCGATACGTATCCGATGCCGCGCAGCTTTTATGTGTTTTACGGCTTGTTTTTAATGCTGTTTACGATCTTTGGGCGTTATTTTTACCGGACGCTGCGCCTTGTGCGGGCGAGCCTCTCGGGGCAGAAGCAGGAGCGCAAAAACGTGCTGATTGTCGGCGCCGGAAGCGCGGCAGACCTGCTGATTAAAGAGATTATAGACAGCAAATATATCAATATGAACGTAGTCGGCGCGGTAGACGACGATATGATGAAAAAAGGCAGCTATATTCATGGAATCAAGGTATACGGCGACCGCCGCATGATCCCGGAGCTGGTCGAGATCCTGCATGTCAATGAGATTATGATCGCGATTCCGTCTTGCCCGCCGAAAAAAATGAAAGAGCTGGTCGAGATCTGTAAGGAAACCGGATGCGAATTAAAGCGCCTGCCAGGTATGTACCAGTTAGTGAACGGAGACGTAAGCGTAACAAAATTAAAGGATGTCGACGTCAATGACCTGCTGGGGCGCGACCCGGTGCAGGTAGACTTAGATTCTATTATGGGCTATGTATCCGGCGAGGTCGTGATGGTAACCGGCGGAGGAGGCTCGATCGGCAGCGAGCTGTGCCGCCAGATCGCGTCGCACAGCCCAAAGCAGCTTGTAATCGTGGATATTTATGAAAACTCTGCCTATGATATCCAGCAGGAGCTTTTGCAGAAATTCCCGGATCTGAACCTCGTCACGCTGATCGCGTCCGTCAGGAATACGAAACGGATGGACGAGATCTTTGCGGCATACCGTCCAAAGATCGTCTACCATGCGGCCGCGCACAAGCATGTGCCTCTGATGGAGACAAGCCCGAACGAGGCAGTAAAAAACAATGTCCTGGGCACATGGAAGGTCGTACAGGCGGCAGATAAATACAAAACACGCAGGTTTGTCATGATCTCAACCGACAAAGCGGTCAATCCGACCAATATTATGGGGGCGACCAAGCGTATCTGTGAAATGATTATCCAGACGTACAATAACCGCTCCAAAACAGAATACGTCGCGGTGCGCTTCGGCAACGTGATCGGCAGCAACGGAAGCGTGATCCCGCTCTTCCAAAAGCAGATTGCGGCAGGCGGCCCGGTGACGGTGACGCATCCTGACATTATCCGCTATTTTATGACAATCCCCGAAGCGGTGTCGCTCGTTTTGCAGGCAGGCGCTTACGCAAAAGGCGGAGAGATCTTTATTCTGGATATGGGAGAGCCAGTGCGCATTTTAGACCTTGCCAAAAACCTGATTTTATTATCCGGGCATAAGCCAGGAGAGGATATCCGCATCACGTTTTCCGGGCTGCGCCCCGGCGAAAAGCTGTATGAGGAAATGCTGATGGAAGAAGAGGGGATGCAGGAGACGGCAAACAAGCTGATCCATATCGGCAAGCCGATCCAGTTTGACGAGGAAGAGTTTTTGCTGAAATTAGCACAGCTTCGGGATTATGTCGTACAGGAGCCGGACGATATCCGCCAGGCAGTGCAGCAGATTGTGCCGACGTATTCGATTCAGGATGCAGAGGATTAACAGTAGAACTGTATGTGAAAAAACATGGCAGAGGAAGGATAAACGAAAAAAAGTATGATTCGGATTGTAAAAAAGTTTGCCGGTATTATGACGCATGAGCAGAAGGTCCGGGTAGTGATCCTCGCGGCATTGATGGTCGTTGGCGCTGTCCTGGAAATGGGTGGCGTTTCCTTGGTATTTCCGCTGATGACGGCTGTGATGGACCCCGATTTCCTGGACGCGTGGTATATGCAGATCGTTTGTGGCCTGCTGAATGTCCATACAGGCGGCGAAGCGATGATGCTGATTCTCGGCGCGCTGATTTTTATTTATATAGTAAAAAATGCGTTTTTGTTTTTGGAATACTATTTGCAGTACCGCTTTGTCTGCAATAACCGGTTTCGGGTGCAGCGGCAGCTTCTACAGGTCTATATGTACCGACCGTATGAGTTTTATCTGAATGCGACGACCGCAGAGATTATGCGGATTATTAATACAGACGTTGTCAACGCGTTTAACCTGCTGACGACCGTACTGAATTTTTTTACGGAAATCATCGTCAGCGCGGCACTGATTATTATTATCTTTGTGATCGACCCAGTGATGGCAGCTTTGATCGGGCTTGTGCTGGGATTTATTATGCTGTTGATCTTTAAGGCGGTCAAGCCCGTGCTGCGCAGGGCAAGCCAGCGTTTTATGAAAAATACGTCCCTGTCCAACAAGTGGCTGCTGCAATCCCTAAACGGGATCAAAGACGTCAAGGTCAGCCACAAGGAGGAGTACTTTATCGAGGAATATGCGGTATACGGAAAAAAAGCGATCGATGCCGAAAAGATCAACAGCGTTGTGACGATGCTGCCGCGCCTTTTGATCGAAGCCGTCAGCGTATCCGCCGTACTCGCGGTCTTGATGGTATTGTTAAAAATGGGAAAAAGCATCGACGAGCTGATGCCGCAGCTCACGGCATTTGCATTTGCAGCAGTCCGCCTTCTGCCAAGCACGACCAGAATCAGCGGCGCCGTAAACGCGGCGGCATTTCAGGAGCCGATGTTAGACAACCTGATTAAAAACTTAAATGCCGCAAAGGAATACGAGCAGCAGAAGCAGGAAGAAGAGACAGCAGAACAAAACAAGCGCCGGGAAGCAGAAAAAAGCGGCAGAAAGCTGACGTATGAAAAACAGTTTGAACTTTCACACATTGATTTTGCATATCCGAACGCAGAGAAAAAGGTGCTTCACAACGCACAGATGGTAATTCCGGCAGGCGCGTCGGTCGGCATTATCGGCGCCTCAGGCTCCGGCAAGACGACAGCCGTAGACCTGCTGCTTGGCTTGCTGCATCCACAGTCCGGCAAGGTACTGACCGACGGGCAGGATATCAGGGACGATTATTACGGATGGCTGTCGCACCTTAGCTACATTCCGCAGACGATCTATATGCTGGATGATACGATCCGTGCCAATATTGCCTTTGGGGAGCAGAAAGAGGCGATCGATCATGCCCGTGTCTTGAAGGCAGTGGAAGAAGCGCAGCTTAAGGAGTTTATTGACAGCCTTCCGCAAGGGCTGGATACCAAGATCGGAGAGCGCGGGGTACGGCTGTCCGGCGGGCAGCGCCAGCGTATTGGGATTGCCAGGGCGCTTTATACTGACCCGGAGCTTGTGATTTTTGATGAAGCGACTTCGGCGCTGGATAATGAGACGGAAGCGGCGATTATGGAGTCGATTCATCGTTTGCATGGGAAGAAAACGCTTGTGATTATTGCGCATAGGCTGACGACGATTGAGGAGTGCGATTTTATTTTCCGGGTGGAAAATGGGGGGATTGTGATGGTGCGGGATTCTTAAGAGGATGATCCTTTGGATGTGGTTTTTTGGCGGGAGGACGCTGGGAGAGGGGATTGGCACACCCTGTCGGCGTCAGTTCCAGAAGGTTAAGAATCCCTAGGCATCCTGCGGTTACGCTGAGGCACCGTCCGGGCGCGGCACCTAGTTCGCC
>CAMUPC010000089.1 GCA_947090545.1 uncultured Eubacterium sp.
CTTTAGCTGCTGGCTGCAAGCCAGGGCGAACTAGGTGCCGCGCCCGTCCGGTGCCTCAGCGTAACCGCAGGATGCTTAGGGATTCTTAACCTTCTGGAACGGACGCCGCCAGGAAGTGCCAATCCCCTCTCCCAGCGTCCCTGTATGCACAAAAACGCAACACTTGACCGAAATTGTTTCCAAGACAAATAGTTTGCCATTGTGCACAATTTTTACAGCTCATAGGTTCTCATCTTCATTCATGCGTTTATTCTGAATTTTATGATTCTTTTCTTGTGATGTGTAAACCGTCAAAATGTCTTTTCCTGTTATTGTCGTTGTAAGACCTGTCAAAATATATTCAAAAAAGCTAAGCCTGCTGCCATTCTGAAATATTTTGCAGACAATGAGATAGCCTATAAAATGCCAGCCACCCTTGAATCGAAATGGAGAAAAGGCGGCAGTTTAGAAATTGTTGTTTATTTGTTGTTTTTTATAAGCTATACTATAATGAAAACATAACATTAGAGCCTAAAGGTGGACTTTATGAACTATAAAATTTTAATGGTTGATGATGATAGAGAATTGCTAAAAATGCTGAGTCAATACTTTACACTGAAGAATTATACAGTAATGATTGCAGAAAATGGTATAGAAGCAATGGAAAAGATAAATGCAAAGCCTGATATTATTTTACTGGATGTAAATATGCCGGGAATAGACGGGATTGAAGTATGCAGGCGAATTAGAGATACTGTTTCCTGTCCGATTATATTTTTGACTGCAAAAGTAGAAGAACAGGATCGTGTAATGGGGCTGTTATCCGGTGGCGATGATTATGTTTTAAAACCATTCAGTTTGAAGGAATTAGATGCCAGAATTATTGCCCACTTGAAACGTGAGGAACGTTTACATAGGAAAACAGAACAACGGTTTTATGGGGAATTAGTAATTGACTATGACAGTAAATGTGTGCATATTAAAGGGAAAGCTTTAGGGCTTACGAAATTAGAATATGAGATTATAGAATTTTTGTCCATGAACCCTGAAATGGTGTTTGATAAAGAACGTATTTATGAAAAGATTCGTGGATACGACTCAGAAGGAGATAGTCGGGTGGTAACGGAATTAATTCGCAGAATTCGTAAAAAAATCAATCAATATACGGACCATGAATATATTGAAACGATATGGGGGATGGGATATAAATGGACAAAATAAAAAATCTTTCGTTAAAAAAAACGGTTGTTTTATATATGGGAATCAGTTTATTCATTTGCTTTTATCTGTCTGCGGTGATTGTAAAAATGGCAGGCAATATACAAAATCATATTTGGTGGAAATATGCGGACCACGAAAAATATTATGAAATAGCAGAAGGCGGGAATGAACGATATTTAAGGGATGTTCCAAGGCCGCATTCTTATGAAATGAAGAGATTAGATTACCATGTATCTGAGGTTTGTGATTTTTTGCAGACATATTCGATTCTTCTTCTTTCTGTTGCAGGAAATACAATAGCAGTATTTCTTTTTTATAAGCATAAATTAAAGAACCCGATTAAAGAATTGGAATTGGCATCTCAGAAAATCAGCCAAAACAACCTTGATTTTCATATTTCTTATGAAAATAGAGATGAAATGGGACGATTGTGTCTGGAATATGAGAGAATGAGAGAGCAGCTTGCCCAAAATAATCAGCAGTTATGGAAAACGATTGAAGAAGAAAAAGCTTTGCGGGCAGCTATTGCACATGATATACGTTCTCCATTATCTGTGTTGGAAGGGTATCAGGAAATGCTTTCAGAATATCTCCCTAAGAAAGAGATTGATATGGATCAAGCCTTAGATATGGTAAAAGAGAGCAGAAAACAGATTGAACGCATGGATCTATTTGTAGAAACAATGCGGAAGATGAGTAGTTTAGATGCAAGGGCGTTAGTGGCAGAAGAAATTACGAACAAGCAGTTGGAAACGGATATACGGGCAGAATTAACGGTGTTAGAGAAAAAATTTGAAAAAAAATGCGGCTTAAACTGTATGGAAACGGAGGAAAAATTTGCGGGAGATAAGGAAGTGATTTTAGAAGTCGTAGAAAATCTTTTATCAAATGCGTTTCGTTATGCCAGGATAAAAGTGGAAATAACAGTATTTCTTACTTGTTGGGAATTGCAAATCAGAGTAAAGGATGACGGCGTGGGATTTACAGCAGAGAAGCAAAAGGCAACAGAACTTTTTTATCAGCAAAATATGAAAGATAGCTTGAAACACACAGGAATCGGGATGTATATCAGCAGGCTTTATTGTGAAAAGCATGGCGGACAGTTACTGATAGAAAATGAAGAGCAAAATGGAGCTGTAATCACAGCGGTATTTCGTCGGATTGCATAAGCAGTCCGATTTTTTTATGCGGTTGTCTTTTTGTTGTGATTTATATTTTATGATGTTTCTAACAAAGAAAGGAGGCAAAACGATGATTGCTATTATCAGAAGGGAGATAAAAAATTATTTTAAACGGCCGTTATTTTGGATCGGTGTTTTGCTGGTTATTTATGGAGTGTACAGCAATACAAGTCCCTATTTGCACACGCGTTATCTTGCAGAAGGAGAGAAAATCATGAATGATAAGCCCGATACTTCTAATGAAGGTGAAGTGTATGAGGGGTATCTCCCGGCTGGTCCCAAGAAGCACCGAAAACTATGGCATGAACAGTTAAAACAAGTGCTGCTCGAAGATGGCGAGACAGATGCAAAGGTGCAAAAAGTTATTGAAAATATAGAAAATATGGAATTAGAAGAAGCGTATCATTATCTGGATGAAAAATATGATTGGTACGGATCTAGGTATTTGTATGAAGATACTGCTTATTTTAAGGGAACAGCAGAAGAAATCAATTCATATTTAGATCAGAAAATGGAGAAGATGCCATTTTCCTACTATTATTCAAGGAAATTTGCTGACTTTGCCGGTTTGTATATGGGATTTTTTGCAGCTCTTATGCTGTCTGTTTTGTTTTTGCAGGATACAAAAAGACATACTTACGAACTGCTCCATACAAAACCGATTCGTGCAGGGAAATATGTGCTGGGAAAAGTAAGTGCTGGATTTATCATTTGTATGTTCGTTCTAGCAGTTTTAAATCTGCTGTTTTGGCTATTGTGCATTGTCTATACAAGAGAGAGTGGATTTGAAGTACATCTATGGAATTTTATAATTTCTACAGTACTTTATATTCTGCCTAATATGTTAATGATTGTGAGCGTATATGCTTTGATTGCGCTTATATTTAAAAATCCGCTTCCCGGAGTGCCGTTTTTGATTCTTTACATGGTGTATTCCAATGCTGGAGGAAGAAATGCAGACAATGTTTTTGGATATGCCGCCAGGCCTTTCGCTATTATGGTTCGCTTTCCGGGACAGCTTTTTGATGTGATGCAGCCACCGATGGCGGCGATCAATCAAAGTTTACTGATTTTGTCATCCGCAGCAATTCTTCTTATTTCCATCCAGATTTGGAAAAGGAGGAGGGTGTAAATGAAGAAAGAAATAAAAATTATTTTACCGATTTATAAGATCGCGTATTCCATAGCTTTTATTCTTATATTAGGACTTATTCGCAGAGTAACATACACTCATGAAGTCGGGGCTGCGATAGAAGCACCTTTTGCTATATTGGCCGCGGTTTTTTGTGCAGATACTTATGTTCAGGAAATGGTAAGTAATCGTTCAGAAGTCCATCGGCTGTATCCGATAAAAAGGAGAGTTTGCTCTATACGAAATCGAATGATAATACAGGAAGTCTTTTTAATAAAACTGGCTGTTATAGGATATGGATTATTTTTTATCTTTCAAAATCCAGAGATACATCCGACAACAAAAAGCGAATGCATACAATTTTTCATATATTTCTTTGCGATTACTGTCACAGCGTTCTTTTGGGGAATCTTAGCCAATACATTATCGATGCTGTTTCGTAATATGTGGATGGGAATTGGCGGATGTCTTTTCATATGGGGAGCAGCAAATTCGTTAGGAGCAGATAAGTTTTTAGGGGCATGGAATGTATTCTCCTATTCCTTTAGAGAAATAGAAAATACTGCTGATTTTACATGGCTCTATGGAAAAGTCTTGTGTATTGGCATTGGATTGGCGTTATTAGCAGCGCTGCCCAAGATTGTAAGAAAGAGAGGATAAATTTATGAATATTTGTATGGAAGATTTAACAGTAACATTTAAAAATGGTGTGACAGCAATCAATCATGCGAATTTGGATATACCGAATGGGATTTTTGGATTACTGGGAGAAAATGGTGCAGGCAAGACAACTTTGATGAGGGTATTGACTACTGTGCTGAAACCTACAAACGGGACGGTTCTGTTAGACGGAATTTTATACAGTGAAGAAAATTATGAAAAAATTCAAAAAAAGATAGGTTACTTACCACAGGAAATTGAACTCTATCCGAATCTGACGGTGCAGGAATGTCTGGAATATATGGGTGATCTGGCAGGCATTCCAAAAGCAGAGTACAGGAAACGAATAGAATATTATTTAAAAAAGACCAGTCTTACAGAACATCGAAAAAAGAAAATGAAACAGTTGTCAGGCGGTATGAAAAGACGGGCAGGATTGGTGCAGGCACTTTTGAATGAACCGGAATTTCTGATTGTAGATGAACCGACCACAGGCTTAGATCCAGAAGAACGTATTCGTATCCGTAATTTATTAGTAGGCTTTTCTGAAAACAGAACGGTTTTGTTTTCAACTCATGTGGTTGAAGATTTAGCTGCTGTCTGTAACCAGCTTGCAATTATGCACAAAGGCAGCTTTATATATGCTGGCTCTATGAAGAATCTGGCTGAAAAAGCAAAGGGGAAAATTTGGATTTGCAAAGTACCTGATGAGGAAAAAGCAAGAGAAGCAGAACATAAGTATCACATTACCTCAAAACAATACGCTGAGGGCGGATTGCAATTAAGAGTGATTTCTAAAATACAGCCAGAATTGGAGTGCACGTCAGTTCCTCCAACATTGGAAGATGCGTATATTTATGTGACGAATCAATATAAGCAGAGAGCCTCGTATTGAATTTTAAGATGGAAGTAAGACTTGACGTGGCCTGCCTGTGTCTGTTTCGATCCCCTTATCCGGTTAGATCATAGCTTTGGTAAGCTTGTATTGGAGTTTTATAATACAGAATCCGAAAAAGTATACTTTTCCAAATTTTGGAATGCGTTCACAGTTCATATTGTATTATACTACAAAATATTTAATTTTCAAGTGAAATTTTGTTATATTGCTATAAATTTTTTGCGCCTTTTCCGAATCTGAAAAAGTATACTTTTCCAAATTGATCTAAAAGCTGCGGATATAGTAATGTATTACGTAAATTTTTGTGGATTTTGCAGGCAGCACTGGACAATATCGTAAAAAATATAGATGTTCTTTATCGTTGCCTCCTTACGCTGGTGTAGTTGGTGTGTGCCGGGTTCACAAAAATTTGCGTAGTATGATGGTGTCTGCGGGATTGCTGTAACTTCTTTGCTGCCTTACAGGAAAGCAAAAACAGTTGCAGTATACAGCACAGATATAAAAATCCTTGTTTCCGAATGCGGGCTGGGCGTGATGCTTGGGTGAGTGCAGTGGGCCAGAAGCGGAAAACAGGATTTTTATATAATAGGTAACTGTAAACGTATGCCTGCGCCTGGCAGGGCTGTTTATAAGCCGGCGCTGCATACACAAGCAAAAAAACGAGGAGGAGACCATGAAGCAAAAATTCATGAAAAAAGCCCTTGCGGTTGCATTATCGACAGCGATGGTATTTTCCGCATCATCGGTGTCAGGGATGCAGCCTGCATCGGCAGCAGCAAAGTTTGTCGGCCTGAATACAACGTTTAAAACCTTGAAGGTAGGGCAAAAGGACTACAAACTAAAATTAGTAAACAATACGCAGGGCTGGAAGATTAAGAAAGTATCTACTTCCGACAAAAAGATCGCGACCGTATACGGCAAAAAAGCTTCTTATGTATTGTTAAAAGGAAAAAGCGAAGGCCGCGCTACAATTAAGGTCAGCCTGAAAACAAATGTACGCAAGAAAAACAATACGAAAGTATTAAAGTGCAGGGTCAAGGTCGTAGGGGCAGGCACGGCGACGCCTACGCCATCACCAGACCCAACGCCTGCGCCAACACCATCCCAGGCATCCAAGACCGTAGCTACACAGGCAGAGCTGACCGCGGCATTGGCGGACACATCGCTTAAATCGATTACGGTTAAGACAGACAGCACGGCATCCTTTACGATCCCGGCTGGCGCACATACGTCTGTAGGTCTGACCGTTGACGCGCCGAATGCGGATGTAACAAACAGCGGCGTGTTCAAGTCCATTACAATTGCTGCAATCAAGGACAGCACATGGACAGAAAACGCGGTGGGCAATAACTTTAAGGTAGACGCGTTAAAGGCACGCATTGTCGTAGGCACAGGCGCAAGCGTTACAGGCGTTTCCGTTACAAAGGCAAATGCAGACGTAGCGATTGTCGTAAACGGCAAATTAGCTTCCGTAACAATCAGCGCAAAAGCAAAGCTCGCGCTTTCCGGCTCCGCTACAGATAGCGTAGTTGTAAAAGTTCAGGCAGCAGGCTCAGAAGTAACGGCTGAGATCCCGGTAGCGGTAGAAGCATCCGCGGACGCAACCATCGACCTGAAGGCAAAAGCAGAAAAGAGCACGGTTAAGGTTACAAACGCGGCAGCAACCGTAACAGTCAAGAACAATACAACCGCAACAATTGAAATTACAAAGCCAGACAACAAGGTACAGAAGGTATCTCCAAAGGCAAGCGCAACGATTAAGCCATCGACTTCTACAGGGACAGGCACAGGTTCTTATGGCGGTGGAACTTCAAGCGGTTCTTGGGGAACACCAAGCAACCCGGGCACGTCAACGAATAAAGACTATGCGTATGTGTATACACAGGATGAAATGACTGCCGCTCTGAAAAATCCATCTTTAAAGACAATTGAGATACGTTCTAAAGAGAATGGAGAAGCAGGGGACGAACATAAAATTGTAATTCCAGATGGAGAATACAATGTAGACCTGATTGTAAATGCACCGAAGAAAGAAATTGAAAATAGCGGTTACTTTAAATCTATCAAGATTGAGAATATTAAACCAGCTACTTGGTATGAGAAATCTGCAAAATTGAATAGTTTTATTGTGTCTGCTCCGAATCCGCGAATTGTAGTAGAAATCGGTGCTATGATAAAAGATATTCTTTTTGGTTCTGGTGTCAACAATGCAAAGCTGGAAGTAATGGGTACAGTAAACAGTATTAACTGTAAGGCAGAAGGCACAGAGGATGTAAAGCCAAATTTAATATTGGATGTGCAGAATTCAAAAGCAGAAGTTGGTGAGGTTTCTGTTGATACATCTATGTATGTTACAATTAAAGCAGAAACAGCAATAGCAGAAGAGCTCAAATCCAAACCAATTAAAGTTAATCTGAATGCTGAAGCAGCAGTAATAGCATCTGTAGCTGTAGATGTCAAATCTACTACAGATGGTGCATCAGTTGTTTTAGGAAAAGGTTCAGAGGGCAGTAAGATAATAGTTGCAGAAGATGTTAAAGAAATTGATGTTAAGGTTGAAGAAGGTGTGACTGAATCTGTTGAAGTTAAGACGGAGAACAGTAACGTATCTACAACTGTTGAACCAGGCGAAGGCGGTACAGTCGATACTGTAGATGGAGGATTAACAACACTTCAACCAGATCAAGTAACATTAACTCCGAACGAAATCAATATTGATCTGAATACAGATAAAATTACAGAAGAGTTATCTTTAACTATGGACCCGCCGGCAGCAAGCAGTAAAGATATGACTGTGGTTTGGTCAAGTGGGGATAACACAATTGCTACAGTTGCTAAAGCAACAGATTCAGAATTGAAAGCTACGGTAACAGGTGTTAAGGGTGGAACAACAACAATTACGGCTTTAGCAACAACTTCTGAAGGAAAAGAACTTTCAGCAACATGTAAAGTAACAGTTACAGATAAGACAGTTACAGATTCAACTAAAGGACTGACAGAAGCGAAGTTTACTGTTACAGAAGTTACAGTTACTACAAAAGCAGGAGTAACACCAGTAACACCAGCAGCAATTATACTTGATGGTGTGAGTGCTACAGCAAAAATTGATGGTAGTACTAATCCAACAGAATTTGAATTTACTTTTAATCAGGCTGAGAACGAAAAAGGAATTACAAGAGTTGAACAGCCTGTAAAGGGAATTGAATTTACTGTTAATGATACTACCCAAACAACATTCAACATCATAGCTACAGCAACCCTTGAAAATAGTGAATATACCTTTACGACAACAGGGACCATTACGATTAATCAGAATGGGGATGCATTCACAGCGGAAATTCATTTAGAACCAGTTCCAGATCAGACGAGCAGTAGTTCTTAGTCATAAGGGTAGAAAAGACTTTATACCTATTTAGGAAAAACGTAAATAGTCTTGCATAGAAAAAGAGGTTAACAGAAATTACATTTTCTGTTAACCTCTTTTAATGTGCGCCTATCGGCGCACATTTCCAATGAGTATAAATTTCAAAACCGTCCGGTAGATGGAAGGATATAGCCAAAAGTAATAGTGAACACTATGAGGTGAAATCTTAAAGGAAGCTGGATGTGGGGAATACACTAACCCACAAGCAAATCTCTGGCATAACGAACAGAAATCACATAAGAGGTTATGCATGAGGGTAAGGATGTTTTTTAAGATGAAAGCCAAAAACTACATAGAATCATATAAAATAAATGTGATAGATGGATGGAGAGAAGGAAACATATGGTTGGTAGTGGGCTATGAGCGGTATGTTGGTATGCTCTGAAAAGAGTAACCACCGTAGAAAGCGGTGTTGTACGCACAAAAGCCAACAGGGATTATATTAGTGAAGTTTTTTATGAAGGATCGAATCAATAGGAGCTTTGAGTATCGTCCTTATTTGCAAACATCTATCTCAATGGGCTCGATCAAGAGCTTCCTTCTAAAAAGAGATGTTTCGTGCAATCGATATGCAGATGACATGATGCTTACCGCAAAGGGTAAATGGGTATCGGAAAGACTTTTGTCGAGTAGTATGAAATACCCTGCGGAAAAGCTGAAATTAACAGTTAACAGGGAGAAGAGCTGTACTGTCAGTATATTTGTGATCCCCAATTTTAGGTTTCCCGGCTTTGCATTGGGAAGATGTGGAAGTGGCATTTATGTCTGAGTCTATTCAAAGTAATGAAAGGAGTTTAAGTCGAAGCTGAATGTATGAAATGTTTTAGATGTAATAATTGTATTTTCCATATAAGCAATGTATAATTATATTCAGACAGGCTTATAAGAGAATATGGAAGCAAGGCATACAGCAAAAGAAACGTGTATGAGAAAAATATTTAGATGGCAAAAAAAGAGTAACCAAATAGCAATCCATTCCAGCGCTGCGGATGGTGAATTTAAGAAAGCAGCAGTTATTAAGAAATATCTAACCTGGATAAATCAGAATTCATTCCGTACGCATATGCTCTATCCAAGCAGAATGTAAAGCACAGTACAAGTCAAGCTGCATCAATGCCGCACAGAAACAAGGATCTGCCAGGAATATGCTGCCCAAACGTGCCGTTATTTTTGCAAAACTTGCGATAACCAGCCGGGAGAGGGGATTGGCACGCTCTGGCGGCGGCTTTGGAAGAAGGTTTAGAAGTCCTTAGCAACCTGCTCGATAACGCAGGGGCGAAGCCAAGCGGCACCTTTAGCTTCTGGCGTCAGCCAGGGCGAACTAGGTGCCGCGCCCGGACGGTGCCACAGCATTTCAGCAGGATGCTTAGGGATTCTTAACCTTCTGGAACGGACGCCGCCAGAGCGTGCCAATCCCCTCTCCCAGCGTCCTTATATGCAAAAAAATGCAATACTCGACTGAATTTGCTGCACAAGTTAAAAATTTTACATCTCGCAGAAAGAAATAAAAACAGCACATCCATGGTAAAATCAATGAAACAGTACAAAACAACAACCAAAATACAACGAAAAGTAATACACGCAGCACTGGCACTTAGTTTTCTATGCCTCCTTTTTTCCGCATGTACAGCAAAAACCATGCTGGACGACCTAGACCGCTTCACAGCCAACGGCGCAGACGAATACGGCCAGCAGGAGCTGACAGCAGCACAGCAGGCACTGGCGCTGCTTCCGCAGCAATTGATCCAAGTAGGATTTGTCCAAGTCGGCCATGAATCAGACTGGCGGATTGCGGCAACAAAGTCCGCCAAAGAGGTATTTTCAGAAGAAAACGGATATGCCCTGCATTTCGTAGACGCAGACAATAACCCCAAAGTACAGGTAGAAGCCGTGCGCAATTTTATCAAAGAAAAAATGGATTATATCGTAATAGACCCAATCCTGACAACAGGCTGGACGGCAGCCCTAAAAGAAGCGTACCACGCACATATCCCCGTTATCGTGCTGGACCGCACCATCGACTGCAAAGAAAAATATTACACCGCATGGTTTGGCTCTGATTTTGTGCGGGAAGGCGAATGGGCCGGCGAATGGCTGCAAAATTATCTAAAAAGACAGGGGAGAGAACGGGAAACCATTCGTATCGCAACAATCAACGGCACACAGGGAGCTTCTGCGCAGATCGGGCGTACCGAAGGATTTGCACGGTATGTGGACAAGCATGATAACTGGATACTGCTCGCGGAGGAATGCGGGGATTTTACAGAAAGCGGCGGCAGGGCAGTGATGGAACAGTACCTGGACACCTATGATGATATCGATGTCGTCGTGTGCCAAAATGACAACGAGGCGTTTGGCGCGTGCGAGGCATTGGAAGAAGCAGGGGCTGCTTATGGAACAAAAGCCGACGGCGGCATCATTGTCATTTCTTTTGATGCAACGAGGGCAGGGCTGGAGGCAGTGCTGGACGGCAAGATCCATGCGGATTTTGAATGCAACCCGCTGTCGCCGCCTTATGCAGCGGAAGCGATACGCAGGCTGGAAGCAGGAGAGGTGCTGGGAGAGAAGGATTATTATTTGCCGGAGGACTGTTTTACGGCGGATGAAGAGCCTATGACGCTGATGATTGACTTTACATCCAAAAAAATGGTGACGGTGACAAAGGAGCTCCTAGAGGACAGAGAATATTAAGAATCTGTTTATGATTCTTTTAGGCTTTTGACACATTTCAGACACATTTAATGAGTATACTATATATTAACAAATGAAGTTGACGGTCTACAAAGCGCGCGCTGGCCGCCAGCTTCGACTAAAAATTATTCCATTTATTATAGATTAAACATTTTCATAACTAAACTCCTCGAAAAGACGATCTGCGTATGCGGGTCGTTTTTTCTTTGACAACAATAATGCTTTACACTGTTTCCGCTTTGCGGTATAATGGTAAATATTATGACAACGTATGGCAGCTAGCAATGAATAGGGGGAAAGTCAGATGGAGGTTAGCGGAAAGTTATTTCAGGATAATAAATTTTGTGCCTGGTGCCACTGCCCGATTCCGATCGATTCAGAGACAGAGTTTTGTAAAAACTGTGAGGCGAGTATGCAGTTTCGGGAAATACGGGAGTATGTCAGAGAGCATGACGTCAACGAGTTCCAGTTGGCGGAGGTTTTTGGAATCCCGCTACGTCAGGTGAAGCATTGGATTCGTGAAGGCAGACTGGAATATAAGGAAATCGTGAATACAGTGACTAGCCTTCACTGTCAGCGGTGTGGAAAATCCATACAGTTTGGCAATTTCTGTCCTGAGTGCAACCGGGCGGAATATGGCGTGAAAGGCGGGTTTGATGCCTTGAGAGAAAAAGACGCGGATGAGCAGATCCGTTTTTACAATAAAAACAGAAAATAGATGGAGGATAAGATTATGCCTGTAAAATATGTGTTTGTTACCGGCGGCGTTGTGTCAGGACTTGGAAAGGGAATTACGGCGGCATCTTTGGGACGGCTGTTAAAAGCGCGCGGATATAAGGTGACAATGCAGAAGTTTGATCCGTATATCAATATCGATCCTGGAACGATGAACCCGATCCAGCATGGAGAAGTATTTGTAACGGATGACGGCGCGGAGACGGATCTGGATCTCGGACATTATGAGCGCTTTATTGATGAAAGCCTGACGAAAAATTCAAATGTGACGACAGGAAAAATATACTGGTCAGTCTTGCAGAAAGAGCGCCGCGGAGATTACGGAGGAGGTACGGTACAGGTCATTCCTCATATTACAAATGAAATCAAGAGCCGGTTTTACCGGAATTTTTCATCGCCGGACATGCATATCGCGATTATTGAAGTCGGCGGCACGGTGGGAGATATTGAAAGCCAGCCGTTTTTGGAGTCTATCCGCCAGTTCCAGCATGAGGTTGGGCATGAAAACGCCATGCTGATTCATGTAACGCTGATCCCGTATTTAAAGGCGTCCGGCGAGCTTAAGACAAAGCCGACCCAGGCAAGCGTCAAAGAGTTGCAGGGCATGGGCATTCAGCCGGATGTGATCGTATGCCGCAGCGAGCATGAGCTCGACCAGAGCATCAAGGACAAAATTGCATTATTCTGCAATGTGCCAAACGGACATGTCCTGCAAAATCTGGACGTGGAATACCTATACGAAGCGCCGCTTGCGATGGAACGGGAAAACCTGGCAAAAGTGGCATGTGACTGCCTGCATCTTCCTTGCCCGGAGCCAGACTTGGACGAATGGAACGAGATGATCGAAAACCTCAAGCATCCAGAGCGGGAAGTGCGCATTGCGCTTGTCGGAAAATATACCCAGCTCCACGATGCCTATATCTCTGTCGTGGAAGCGTTAAAGCATGGCGGTATTCCAAGCCGTACAACCGTAGACATCAAATGGGTCGATTCTGAGCGGCTACAGCCGGACACAGTGGCAGAGCTGCTTGGCGACGTCAGCGGCATCCTTGTTCCAGGCGGCTTTGGCAGCAGAGGAGTGGACGGCAAGATCCTGGCTGCAAAATATGCCCGCGAGCAGAAAATCCCATATCTGGGGCTATGCCTTGGGATGCAGGTAGCGATTATTGAATTTGCGCGAAATGTATGCAGCCTGCATGATGCACACAGTATCGAGCTCGACCCTAAGACAACACATCCGGTCATTGCGCTGATGCCCGATCAGGATGAAGACGGGGATATCGGCGGGACACTCAGGCTTGGCTCTTATCCATGTGTGCTGGACGAGCAGTCCAAAGCATTTAAGCTGTACGGAGCAGAGACGATCCAGGAACGCCACCGCCACCGTTATGAGGTCAACAACGATTACCGTGCCGTCCTGACAGAAAACGGGCTGCTTTTATCCGGCATGTCTCCTGACAGGCGGATTGTAGAGATGATCGAAGTGCCAGGCCATCCATGGTTTATTGCAACACAGGCACACCCGGAATTAAAATCCAGGCCGAACCGTCCGCATCCACTGTTCCGCGGGTTTGTGGAAGCGGCACTTTCTTATGGCAAGGGCAGTTTCGCATAGGAAAATAATAAGTAAAAAAACGCCTTTCTGGTAATATCTGAGTATCGATTTTACCGGAAAGGTGTTTTTGCATAAGAAGATTTTATTTTGCTGCTATTTCATAAAGCTCGTCTACCGTCTTACCTGGATTTTCAAAAACAATGTTGTAGACAGGCAAAAGCTCGTTCGGCTCGGCTTCCAGTTCATCAGCAATTACAGAGAGGGGCTTGTTTTTTCTGCATTTTTTCTGGATCAGGGAGATAAGATCCATAAGTTTTGTTTTTTGAGTGACCTGTTGGGTAACTTCTTGGGTGACCTGCTGCATAAGCTGTTCCGCAACCTTCCCCTTCTCTATCTCCAGTTTTATCTTCACTTCCCGGTCCACAGCCTCTTTCAGCTTCCTGTCAAATTTTTCCTGTACAATTTCCATAACAATATCGTCCATATGGCTGACCTCCTTAAATATGTTTTTATTTGCCCGCATAATCGTCTCGATAACTGACTGGTACAGCTTGTTTTGGGGATGGGCAAGGTAGTCTGCAACCAGCTTTTGTGCGCCGCCGGCGTCGAGTTTATTGGTTAGGCTCTTAAGCCAAAGGTTATTCTCTCCTGATAATTTTTTTGTGACAATGACCTGGATGGGGAGGAAATCCCCATGGACCAGATAAATTCCAGGCTCCATTTTTTCCAGTGTGTAATGGCGCGTTTCACACAAGTGCCTGGCAAGGCTTTTGGGGAACTGCCCGGTTACGAAGGTGGCCGTCAGTTCCTGGATGGGGATACTGTCGGTAAAGGGGGAGTCTGCTTTATAAAAGCAGGCATAGCCGTATATTTTATAGAAATCGTCTACGCTTAGGGTGTCATCGGGGCTTTTGTATTCAATAATGTTGTATTTTCTGAATATTTTCCCAATGTTCTTTTTTACTGGCAGGCTTGTCTCTTTTTTGATAATCAGCACATCGATTTCCATAGGGTTTGTGCCGAGCTGGTGCTCCCTTTCAAATTTCAGGTTGTGCGCGTCTGCTTCCAGCTCAATTTGAATGTCTGCAAAAAATGCAGGGTGCCAATAGGTTTTGTCTGATTCTGTTTTCTTTTG